>JAAXXI010000021.1 GCA_013334565.1 Chlorobiaceae bacterium | reverse complement strand
GGAGAAGAGCTCATGGCGCAGGTCTGGTGTGAGGTGCTTGGTTATGCCGGACTTGGTATCGACGACGACCTGTTCGAGCTGGGGGCGGATTCGTTGAGCGCCCTCCAGGCGATGGTAAGAATAGAGGAGATGACCGGTAGCCCATTTTCGATGGAGCGATTCTTCAGCGGTCCGACCATAGCCGCTCTTGCTTCTGAGATTGACGGCAGATCACCCGACGGGAACCGCCTGGTTGCCATCGAAAGCATCGTACAATGGGAAGAGGGGGAACTATGAGTCTTTTGGGTCTTATGGATGAGCTTGCTGCTCTTCATATCGAACTTCGTCTCGAGAACGGCAAACTGCGTTACAAGGCTCCGGAAGGGGCATTGACACCTGATTTGCGCGAGCGGATCGGGACATGGAGGGAGGCGCTTGTGGCTCGTCTCGAAGGACGTCCCCAATCGGAGACCCTTTGGTGTGCGCCCTCACCTGCGCAGGAGGGTCTCTGGTTTTTCGATCATGTGCAAGGTCCGAACGGCATCTACAACATTCCTGTCGGACTATCCCTCCGTGGACGGCTTGATCGTGCCGCTCTGCGCCAGGTGCTCGACGATCTTGTGCTCAGGCACCAGGCTTTGCGCGCGTCCTTTCATCATGATGGTCACTCCCTTCGCCTGAAAATCGAGCACGATCTTAGCGCCCCGTGGAGCGAAGAGGAGATCACCGGCCCTGATGAACTGACACGCATGATGCTTTTCCAGGAAAGAGCTGCAGAAACCGTTTCCCACTGTTTTGATCTTTCCAGCGCACCGTTGCTGCAGGCAGTTCTGTTCACTTTGGGGCCGGAAGAGCATGTCCTCGTCATAAATGTCCATCACATCGTTGTGGATGGATGGTCGGTCGGTATCATCGTCCAGGAGATAGCCGCAGGCTACGAAGCAAGAAGCGCTGGACGGGAGCCATCCCTGCCTGCTTTGGCCTGGCAGTATGCCGATTGTCTCGCATGGCAGGAAATGCATGCCGGTGACGATGTACAGTCTGCCGACCTCGAATTCTGGCGTAATGGGCTGGCTGGCGCTCCGGCTTGTTCGACCATGCCGACCGATTTCCCCAGGCCGATTCTGCAGGGTTACGATGGCGCAGCCGAACCATTGTTCATCGATAAGCAGACCACGGCCAGACTTCGTTCAAGAGCCCGTGAGTGGGGCGTGAGCATGAACCATGTGATGCTTGCAGCAACGGCTTTTCTCCTTTCGGAATTTTCAGGGAAAAAGGACATGGTCATCGGCATGCCGATAGCAAGCCGGAACAGGAGGGAGCTGGAAACGGTCGTCGGCATGTTCGTCAACATTGTGCCGCTTCGGATCATTATTTCATCCGGAATGTCCCTTGGAGATCTTGTCGACTCGGTCAGGCGGGTATCTACTGCGGCCATGGCCCATGCTTCGCTTCCGTTCGAAAGCCTGGTGAAGCGTTTCGCTGGAGAAAAAGATCTCAGTATGAGTCCGCTCTTCCAGGTGGCCTGCGATTTCCTTCCTCCTATGGGACGAAGCCTCACCTTCGGTAATCTCGATGCCGATATTTTGGATATCGCCGCAAAAGCGGGCATATCGAAATATGACAGCACCTTCTATTTCGACGAAAAGGATGGCGCCCTGGCCGGCTCTGTCGAGTTCAATACACGCCTTTATCGTCCTGAAAGCGTCCGGCGCTGGGCCAAGGCATATGCGGATATACTCGATGCCATGCTCAATTCCCCGGAAATCCTTCTGAAATCACTCTCTCTTCTCGGATCGTCTGACAGGGAGCTCCTGGATTCCTGGTGCAGCGGCCCGGTCGTTCCGTTACCTGATGGTTCTCCTTGGTTCCGTTTCGAGCGGGCGGCGCTCGAGAACCCGGATGCAGCAGCGCTGAAGGAAGGAGACTTGCATATCAGCTACCGGGAACTGCTGAAACGGGCGGAGATTATATCCG
This sequence comes from Chlorobiaceae bacterium, assembly GCA_013334565.1. Classification (GTDB taxonomy): domain Bacteria; phylum Bacteroidota; class Chlorobiia; order Chlorobiales; family Chlorobiaceae; genus Chlorobium. Next base: position 32,343 of record JAAXXI010000021.1, on the reverse strand, counting down.
CCCGGCTTGCCGATCGTTCCATTGGGAAAGGAGACCGGGTCGGCCTTTTCCTGCCGCGCGGTTCAGACCAGGTTGCCGCTATGCTCGGTGTCGTCAGGCGTGGAGCGGTTTTCGTCCCGTTCGATGTTTCCCATCCTGTTGAACGGATCAAGGCCATGGTGGCAAGGGTTCAGCTTCGCGCAATGCTCGCTCATGCAGGCGATGAGGTCACCGAGGGTCTGGCCTGTGAAAAGATCGGGATCGGCGGGTACGCATGGGATGCCAAAGGGGAAATTCCTGAACCGGTCCATTCCTGCATGGAAGATCCGATCTACATGATCTTTACCTCAGGCTCCACTGGAACTCCCAAGGCCGTCAGTATTTCCTGGCAGGGGTTATGCAATGTCGTGCAGGCATATGCAGGCCTTTGCAGTCTGTCGTCAAGTGATCGCATCTCCTCACTCGCCTCATGCGCGTTCGATGCGAGCCTTATCGAAACATGGCCCTCGCTCCTGTCAGGCGCTACCCTGGTGTTCGTGCCTTTTGATGTCAGGCTTGATCCCGAATTGCTTCGGGATTGGATTCTCAGGGAAGGCGTTACGGTGCACTTAAGCCCGACAACTACAGCTGAGGAATTGCTGCTTCTCGATTGGCCGGTCGAAGCAGCGCTACGCCTGATGACCACAGGAGGCCAGACCCTGCATTTCCATCCACCGTCCGGTCTGCCCTTCAGGTTCGTGAACATTTATGGACCTACAGAGTACAGCATCGCTGCGACATGGTGCGAGCTTGGTTCCAATGGTGGCGATGCGGGATTGCCCCCTGTCGGCAGCGCTATCGACAATACCCGTATTGCGGTTCTCGACGAAACGCAGCGCAGGGTTCCGCCCGGTGTCGTCGGAGAGCTCTACATAACAGGGGCAGGAGTCTCGTTGGGGTATTACGGGGATCCGGTCACTACAGCAGAAAAATTTGTCACTCTTCCTGGGGACACAGGATCGCTATGGTATCGAACCGGTGATTACGTTCGCTTTCGACCGGATGGCAAACTCGAGTTCGCAGGTCGTATCGACGGCCAGATCAAGCTGCGCGGTCACCGTATCGAGACAGGCGAGATCGAAAGTTCGCTCCTCGGGATTCCGGGGATCGTGCAGGCTGCCGTACGACTCGAGGGCGAACATCTTGTGGCCTATGTCGTGAAGTCGGAGGATGCGGGTTCGCAGAAAGATGTGCGCAAGTCGGTATCGGCAATTCTTCCCGACTATATGATTCCGTCATACGTTGTCACGCTCGACCGCTTGCCTCGGAATACCAGCGGGAAGATCGACCTGGGTTCGGTACCCTTTTTCCGGCCACAGGTAAAAAATGATGCCGGTACCGTTTCCGGTCAAGTGGTCGATGGGCTCCGGGCTGGCATTACGAGAGCCTGGTCGTCGGTACTCAAACATGAGGGAACAGGCCTTGATGACAATTTTTTCGACCTTGGTGGCCACTCGATGATGCTTGTGCGTCTCAAGGAGCAGATTCGTGTCGAGACCGGCCGTGAAATCAGCGTTCTCAACCTGCTTCGCTATTCGACCATCTCCCGGCAGGCGGAGTTTCTCGGTCAGGGTCTCACTGCAACTCCCGAACCGCTTGTGCCCCGTGCGATCAGGTCCGGCGGTGCCGTCGCCATCATCGGTATGGCTGGTCGTTTCCCGGAAGCCGGGAATGTCGAGGAGTATTGGAGGAACCTGTGCGAAGGGCGTGACTGCATCAGCTTTTTCAGCCGTGCTGAACTGCTTGCCGCCGGTGTGCCCCCCGAGATGGCAGACGATCCGGACTACGTTCCTGCCAACGGCATCCTTCGGGAGCATGATCGTTTCGATGCCGAATTTTTCGGTGTACCCGCCCGTGAAGCTGAAGTCATGGATCCGCAGCAGCGGTTGCTTCTCGAAGAATCCTGGCACGCTTTCGAGGATGCAGGTCTCGATCCTGCAGCAATAGAGGGGCGAGTCGGTGTCTTCATCGGTTCGAGCCTGAACACCTACCTGTTCGAGAACGTCCTGCCGCATCGAAATGTTGTGGAGAACCTCGGTTCTTTTGCGGTCATGATTTCCAACGACAAGGATTTCTCGGCGACACGCGTTTCCTACAAACTGGGACTCAGAGGTCCGAGCATGAGTGTCAATACGGCATGTTCCACATCCCTTGTGGCCATACATCAGGCGGTAACAGCGATACATGATGGCCAGTGTGAACTTGCACTTGCCGGCGGGGCATGCGTGCGTTCCCGTCAGGTCGACGGATACAATTACGAGTTGGGTGGCATCCTGTCTCGCGACGGGTCCTGTCGTGCATTCGATGCAGGAGCGACGGGCATGATCGGTGGGAACGGTGTCGCGCTGGTGCTCCTCAAACCACTTGAACAGGCCTTGGCTGACGGCGACCATATCCATGCGGTAATAAGGGGTATTGCCGTCAACAATGACGGTTCGGACAAGATAGGATTCACAGCGCCGAGTATCACGGGGCAGTCAATGGTGATCCGCGATGCGCTGCAACGAGCAGGTGTTGAACCGGAGACGGTGCTTTATGCCGAGACGCATGGTACCGGTACCAAGCTCGGCGATTCCATAGAGGTGGCAGCACTGGCGGAAAACTATGCATCTGCCAGAAGGAAGCAGCCCCTGTTCATCGGATCGGTAAAGACCAATATCGGGCATCTCGATTCTGCCGCTGGAGCGGCAGGGTTGATCAAGGCCGTCCTTTCCCTGTACCACAAAACCCTTGTGCCAAGCCTGCATTTCCGGGAACCCAATCCCCAGATACCCTGGCCCGGCGATCGTATGCTCGTTTCAACGGACACTTGCCGCTGGGAAGGCGGCAATGCGCCTTTGCGTGCGTCGGTCAGTTCATTCGGTATTGGTGGGACCAACGCTCACGCTATACTCGAAGAACCTCCCGCCAGGCTTTCTGACGCGGTTTCAGACGACGGATCACCTCGCCTGCTTCTTTTTTCCGGGAAGAACGAACATGCGTTGCAGGCAAACGCCGGAGCGTTCGCCGAATGGCTCGAAAGGCATGGGGATGGCTCCCTGAACGATGCCGCATACACGCTCGCTTTCGGCAGGCGGCACTGGGAATTCCGTGGTGCAGTCCTTGCAGCTTCGGAGGATGAGGCTCGCGACCTGCTGTCCGATCCGCTTGTGACCGTCGATTCGGCGGAGAACGTCGCGTTCATGTTTTCAGGCATGGGGGCGCATCACCCCGGTATGGGGTCGAGCCTCTATGGACGATCGCAGGTCTTCAAGGATTGTATCGACGAGTGTGCAGCCATTCTCGTGCCTATCCTCGGCCTCGATATCCGGACGCTGCTCCTCGCTTCTTATCACGATGCTTCTGCATCGGAGCTGCTGAATCAGCATCAGATCGGGCAACCTGCAGTTTTTACTCTCGAATATGCCCTTGCCATGTTCTGGATAGAGATGGGTGTCAGACCCTCGGTCCTGATCGGCCACAGCCTTGGAGAGTGGGTAGCCGCCTGTGTCGCAGGAGTATTTTCCCTTCCCGATGCCCTAAGGATCGTCAGTTTGAGAGGCAAGCTCATGGAGGCCCAGCAGAAAGGGGGCATGCTGGCGGTTCACCTCGCTGAACCCGAGGTCATTTCGATCTTGCCCGATGGTCTCGATATCGCAACGGTCAACTCATCCGACCAGGTCGTTGTAGCCGGTCCGGTCGAAATGATCGAGCGTTTTTCGGCGGAACTCAGGCGTACCCATGTCCAGTGCAAATTGTTGCAGGTACATCTGGCAGCCCATTCGTCGCTCATGGAGCCAGCTCTTGAGCCGTTGCGTGCAGCTATTGAAGCCGTGCCTCGCAATGCACCGGATCCTGCCATGGCAGTCGTTTCAAACATTACCGGGACATATGTGCCGACAGGGGAATTGCAGAGCCCGGCTTACTGGACCAGTCATCTTCGGCAGTGTGTCCGGTTTGCCGACGGGCTCGCCACCCTGTGGAGCTGTCCGAAGCTTGCGCTGCTCGAGTGCGGACCGGGCAACACCCTCTGCAATATCGCGCAGCGCGATGTGCGCAAGCCTGACAACCGCATGCTCGCCACAACCATTTACGGTGACGGCAGCATGGAAGGGGAGTGGCGCGGCCTGCTCAACACTGCGGGAATATTGTGGACTGCAGGCCTTCCGGTAGACCTGAAAAAGCTCTTTGGTCTGCTGGGGTCCTCCGGCCATCGTATTCCCCTGCCGGGATACGCTTTTCAGCGCCGCCGATACTGGCTGAGCGAGGCCGCAACGCCCGGAGTGGCGGCGATTGCACCGGCAGTTGCGGAAGTCGCCGGGAGTGCTCCCGCCCCAACCGTTTCAAACCTCAGTCCAACAGAAGAGCAGGTCATCCTTTTCATGCAGGAACTGCTCGGCCCGGTTTCACTCGGCCGTCATCGTGATTTCTTTCTTTGCGGTGGAAACTCCCTTCTGGCTGTGCGTCTCGCTTCAAGGCTGAGAGCGGTTTTCGGTATTCCAGTGACACCTCGCGAGGTTATGAAAGAGAGGACTCCTGCTAAAATCGCCGCCCTCATCGAGGACACCGGCGCATCATCAAAAGCTCATAGGACGGCAGACAGCAGCGTCGTGCTTCTTGCAAAGGGAAACATTGACCTTCCACCAATCGTGCTTGTCCACGCCGTTGGCGGAGGCATTTTCATCTATCGCGAACTCCTGCAGGCTCTCGATACGTCACATCCTGTCTATGGACTTCAGGCTCCCGGATTGTGGGACGATTCTGCACCAATCGAGGGTGTTCGCTGCCAGGCAGAGCACTACCACGCCTGCCTCGTGAGGGCAGGGGTTGACAGGCCGGTCATGCTTGCAGGCAGCTCTTATGGCGGCCTCGTTTGCTACGAACTTGATCGCCTGTACCGTGCCTCAGGGCATAAACCAGCCATTCTTGCCCTTTTCGATTCTCCCGGCCCCGGGCATATGCCGGCCAGGATGGAGAGCGAGGCTGAAATCTGCGCTTGGATGCTTTCAAGGGATATGCCCGGCAGAAGCTATGAAGCTGATCTCGAACGCATGATCGGTCTGGACCACGAAGGGCGGGTTGCCCTCCTGCTTGAAGAAATTCGCAAAGACTTCATGCCTTACGCCACAGACAGGGAGGTCAGCAGCCTTTTACGCGTTTTCTCCCAAAATCTTGCCAACATGTGGCAGTGGCTTCCTGAACCGCACGATACTTCCATTTTGTTCTTCAAGGCGCAGGAATATATCAGGATGCTTGCTGAAAGTCCTGAACTCGCATGGGTTCCCCTTGCTTCGGGAGGGCTTGATATCATTACGGTACCCGGCGACCATTCATCGATGCTTTCATTTCCGCACGTGTGCGGCATCGCAGACGATATCAACCGCCGGCTCTCGGTTATGGACCTGAACTGCGGTCATGCCCATTTCGCTGTCGATTTTCCAGCGAAATGAGCATGGCTATAAAAGCGAAGATTGGATTGTGAAGCCCGTACCGTTTAAAGGGCATGTATTTCCTGAGTTGTGCCATTAGTGCGAAAGTTCGGAATCCAAGAGTTTTCCAAGCAAAACTGCTCGAAAATTCACCGGCATCCATCTGCATCACATGCACCTCACCGGTTTGTTCATCAAGGATATGGGCTTCATGCACCTTCAAAAGATCTTTCCGAATCTGTCGTAGCGATCGCTTCGTATTGATCTCCAGGTATTTTCCCATCATCAAGGCCATGAAGCAGATGAGCATGTGGGCACGAATGGCTTCTTGTGATCTATGGAAGATCGGTCTGGCCTGCAGGTCGGATTTGCTCATGCGGAATGCTTGTTCCACATGCCAGAGATCGCGATAGTATGCGATAACCTCGTTGCTGGTCAGTTCTTTTTCTATGATGTTGGTGACGTAGTCTTTGATGCCGAGAAGCTTCTCTGTTTTTGCCTGAAGATCGGCATCGAAGATGAAGAGCTTGTCTTTCTCTTTGGACTTCTTGATGAATTTTGCCCGTCTACCAGGTTCGTTTCGTTCAAGCAGAGCAAGGGCTCGCTTGACCTGCTTGTCGAAGTCCCGCTTGTCCTTCTTGTACCGGGCTTCCGAGAACTCACCGATTATGGTGGCATTCTTTACAACAGCCTCATAGCTGAAGCGCCGTGTGGTCTTGTCCGTACGAGGCAGCTCTTTATGAATCTGATCAATGAAGGTGGCCGTAGTGTTCGCCAGCCTTGCCCCGACGATGTAGCGGTACCCTTCGGTTTCCAGTTGCTGCATGTTGTCTTTCGAGAGCATGGCAGCATCCGCAACGATCACCGGCTTGGTTTGGCCGACCCGTTTCTGGAACCGGCTCACGATGGCCAGCATGGTATGCCCTTCGAAGGTATTGCCTTCGAAGACCTCATGCATGACCGGGAACCCTGATCGCGTGGTGATCAGACCGATCACGATCTGCGGCTGCATCGGCTTGTTGTCTTTGGAGAATCCTGGTTTCTGGAAATCGTATTCCTTGAAAGACTCGAAGCAGAGTGTGGTGACGTCGTACAGCACCAGGCTGAACGTCTCCTGCATGTCGTCACGGGCGGTCTGAATCGCGGCACTTTCGATTACCGCCTGATACTCAAGAAGCTTTGGCAACATGCGATGGAGCGGCCTTCTGGCATATTGGACATTGAAGTGCGACTCCAGAAGCTCCAGCGTCATCAGCTTCGATGCAGGCTCGATGATGCGCATGAGAGGCAGGTCCAGATAAAGATCAGGCAGGTCGCCGAGACCGCATTTCCTGGCGCAGGCCAGCAGTACCCTGCGGGCAAACTGATGGGTGACACCGACAAGTTTGGAGCGGGCAAACGCATCCTGAAACGATGCTGGTGGTGAAGACGGTGGTGGTGTTTCGACAAAGAGGTTGGGCTGCCGACAATGGGCTTCAGCGTATTGCTGGGCCTCGGCCATCAGCAACTCGAGCTCGTGCTCAGTATGCGCACTGCCGATATGCTTGAGGAATGTACGCTGCCTCCCTTTGTTCTGGACTACCTGAACGGCAGTCGCTCCGGACCCTGTCCGAACGGTTCTGATTGTCAAGTCTCCACGAATGGTTGAAAGATACCATTAGTGCGAGTATTCGAGAATCAGAATGTTAAACGCAATAAAAATAATGACTTAATATTATGTATCCGCAGATTTTCAAAAAGTGGCACAAGTCAGGAAAATAATAGCGGTTCTGTTCCCGGATAGCCAGTCTGTCAATTGCGTTAATAATTTTTTTATCAACTGAGGAAATGTCTTTGCTGAAACTGGTATTATTGTGTGCAATAAGGTAGCACATGTTCCTTGTTGGCTGCCAGTAGATACGTTTTGCGGTAAAGACTCAGTGGGATGTTCAGATCGACATCAGAAGAAATCAAGATGGATATCCTGTCATGATATATCGTGACGTTGACCATCCTTTCTTTCCAGTGGACCCTGAAAGAAAGGCTCTCCCATTTTTTAGGAAGCCAGGGTTTCAAAACAAGTCGGTCAGATTTGATGGAAAACCCGCCGAACCCATAGACCACGGTTTGCCAGGTGCCGCCGACGGCTGCGGCATGAATGCCCAGAGCGGTGTTTTCATGGATATTTTCAAGATCGAACAATGCGGTTTTCATGAAGTAGTTGTAGGCCTTTGCGCGCCTGCCCGCCGCCAACCCCATCATGGCGTGCATGCAATGGCTCAGGGAAGAATTGTGAGCGGTACGCTGCTCGTAGAAATCAAAATTTGCCCGCATTTCCTCTTCGCTGAATGCATGGGGAAAGAGCAGCATCATTGCGAGGACATCGGCCTGTTTTATCAGTCGTGTCAAATGGATGTTCCGGTAATTGACGCCACGAGGGAGAATGGGATGGTTCTTGCGGTCAAAAGTTTCGATGACATAATCCTTCAGTTTGAAATAGCCGTCGAACTGTTCATAAAGTTTTGTTTCAGGATCAAAGTTCAGCTTTATGTTGCGGCTTATGTCAAGCCAGGATTCAATTTCTTGATGTCGTAACCCGATCTTTTCTGCAAGCCTGTCAAGAGAGCCTGGGTTGTTTTTCCGTATATACGTGTAAAGCAGGTAGGAAAGTTTGAGATGCCAGCGTACCATGAAGTTGGTATAGGCGTTATTGTTGACGTGTTCGTGAAATTCGTCGGGACCGATGACGCATCTGATTTCATAGCAGTCGCCATGCTTTTCGACTCTGGACGCCCAGAACTTTGCCGTCAGGAAAATCATTTCGAGCCCATGGTCGATCAGGAACCGCTCATCGCCGGTAACACGGAAATATTTTTCTGCGCCATAGATAACATCGGATACGATATGGTCTTCTTCCATACCTGTATAGATGAGCCTGATGTTTCTTTCCAGCTTTGAAGCGAATCTCGGTGTTACGTCCTCGCCGGTCGAAGCGGATTCCCAGGCATATTTCGCCCCGGCAAATCCTTTTTTCGCGGCATTTTTCTTTGCTCCCTCCAGGGTGTTGTACCGGTAGAGGAGCATATTTCTGGCTGTCTCAGGGAAATTGTAGATGAAAAATGGAAGAATGAATATCTCTGTGTCCCAGAAAATATGGCCCAGATAGCCTTCGGAGCTCAAAAATTTGGCGCCGATGCTGGCTGGCTTTGTAGGTCCATTGATCAGGAGCTGATAAATATTGAAGCGTAATGCATGCTGGGCTTTTTCATCACCTGTGATAACGATATCTGACTGCTGCCATTTCTTTTCCCAAGTTGCGAGATGTGATTGTACCTCTGCCGGAACACCTTTTCTGATAAAACGTTTAAGTCTGCAGATACCTTTAGTGAACATTCTGTCCGCTTCTGATTCCTTGCAGGTCAGTACAACGGCAAGTTTTTCAAAAATATAGGTTTTCCCTTTCTCCGCTTCGATGGTGATTTCGTTGGTAAACTTCTCTCCATAGATTCTTGGTTCTACCTGGTGATTGTAATTTCGAGGGTATACAAGCTTCCACGATGCAGCTTCAGAAATACGAATTCCTCGTTCTCGGGTTTTCATCTCGAGATACATGAACGTTTTTCCCCGTTCGATTCTTTCAAGATGAAGATGTTTGACGGTTTCGTTTGGAAAATAGCCCCTGTTGAAGACTTCTCCGTTCAGGCCGGTAAAGACCCGGATTGGCCCGGAAAAATTCCTTGGCGTTATTTTGACAAGCATGTACCCCAGATGGTCGTCGTGCAGGCAGACAAGCCGGGCGGTTTCGAACGTGAGAATTTTTCCGTGAGGGTTCCTGAAGGTGGTCCTGCGGTGAAGGATACCTTTTCTCATGTCGAGGATTTGCTCATGAGATATGGCTTTACATGTCGAAAGACAAAATTTGTGCCCTTCGACCCAGACTGAAACATCAGTCCACATCGGGCATTTGACAAGTTCTTCCACGGCCGCTTCCGACTTGTCGTATATGCCGCTGATATACATGCCTCCATAGTGCCCTTGAGGGAGTTCTTCAAGGCTACCCCTGATGTTGAGGTAGCCATTTCCGATAGTCAGGAGGGATTCGTTTACCTGAAGGCTTCTTTCGGAATGGCGAAAACCTTTTCGTCTCAGCAGCCACTCTTCTGAAGAAAGGGAGAGGAGTTGTTCGTTTTCAGCCGAAACGTGGGCATATCTCTTCGATGAGCTCTGTTCCATAAAACACGCTCCGTGTGTGTAAACATAACTCTGTTACTCTCAACGAAAAATTGGTACTGAGCTTCAGCACCTGTAAGGCGGGCCAGCATCAATAAACACAACCAGCATTATTACGAAACGAAGATCGGACCGTAATAAATCCCTCGGTATGGCTTGAAAATCGGCCTTCTCCGGGGGAATTGCGTCAACCCTGGTTGCAAATCGTTTTTTATGCTTCAGATAAGCGCCAATAACTTTCAGGGCCAGGTCACGCTTTATAAACAAATTTCGGCAAGACTTGCAGAATAACTGTTGTTCGAGGTATGCAGGGAACCGAAAGGTTCCTTTTTTCGTACTCATGTAGCAGGTTGATCCGAACTCTTTGATGGCTTTTGAAAGAAGGTCCGGTTTTCGTTTTCAAAAACCATCTGACTTCATGTCGCCTACGCCTTCGGCATTGTTCAGGAAACAGTGCGAACCCGATCGACTGCAGGGATCGACGAAACCGCCAAAGCTTCAGTCGTACACGACCATGATGAAAATTATCCGGCATATAGAGGAAAGACTGAAAGAACATCCATTGTCAAGGGTTGGTCCCGGCCTTATTACAGGCGTCGCTGACGACGATCCAAGCGGCATTGCAACCTATTCACAGGCGGGTGCGCAGTTTGGCCTGAATATGCTGTGGACCATGCCGTTGTCTTTTCCCATGATGGCCGCAGTTCAGTCCATGTGTGCACGCATTGGCCGGGTAACCGGAAAAGGTCTTGCTGCAAATATCAAAACGACGTACCCTCCCATCGTTCTTTTTTCAGTCGTTTTCCTCCTGCTTGCAGCCAACATCCTCAACATAGCAGCCGATGTCGCCGCGATGGGCGAGGTTGCCGAATTGGTAACCGGATTCGACCGCCATGTCATGACGGCAGTTTTTGTACTTGGAACCGTCATCCTCCAGATTGTTGTCCCTTATCATCGGTATGTCAGATTTTTAAAATGGCTTACCTTAAGCCTGCTTTCCTATGCGGCAGTGCTTTTTACCGTTCATGTACCCTGGGATCAGGTTGTAAGGAAAACGGTGTGGCCCGGTTTGAACATGAGTTCCGATGCGGCTGCGGTCATTGTCGGCGTGTTCGGAACGACGATAAGCCCCTATCTTTTTTTCTGGCAGGCTTCCGAAGAAGTTGAGGATATGCATGTGAAAAAGGGGGCACTGCCACTCCTCAATAACAACCGTGAGGCACAGGAGGAACTCCGCCGGATACGTTGGGATACCTGGAGCGGAATGTTCTATTCCAATATTTCAGCGTATTTTATCATCCTCGCCACAGCCGTGACCCTCAATGCGGCCGGTATTACCGATATCGATACGGCTGCCGAAGCGGCAAGTGCGCTCAGGCCATTGGCCGGTGATTTTGCCTATCTCCTTTTTGCCGTCGGTATTCTGGGTGTCGGCCTGATCGGTGTGCCTGTTCTGGCGGGATCGGGGGCATACGCGCTTGCCGAGGCGATGAACTGGTCCGAGGGCCTGGAGCAGACGTTCTCCAATGCGCGGAGATTTTACGGTATCATAGCGCTCAGCGTCCTTCTTGGGCTGATCATTCAATATTCTCCGATCAGTCCCATGAAAGCCCTGTTCTGGAGTGCGGTCATCAACGGCGTCGTAGCCGTTCCGCTCATGGTTGTCATCATCCTGCTCGCATCGAACAAAAACGTGATGGGCAAGTACAGGGCAGGCCGATTTTCTGTCATCATCGGATGGATTGCGACCCTGGTCATGGGAGCGGCGGCAATCCGTTTATTGCTTCCGTTATGAGCAGGTTTTCAGGGAAGTTCCCGTTACACCCACCGTTTCTCATACTATCATTGGGATTGATATTTCAGTATGCATGCTTCATTTGGCGCAGCAGGGTTTCAGTCATCATCTCCTTCTCTTTTCCAGTGACTGTTCCGGCCTTCCCTTTCTCCCTCACCTCCGTTCCGATGGCATTTCATGCAGTTCTGATAGTTGTAGATACCTTCTTCACGGTGCTCCGACGCGATACGGCTTTCGCTGTGCTCATGACAGCCGTAGCAGGTGTAAGACTTGTAACTGCCGGGACTGGTGTGGCACGTCCTGCAGCTTGCCCGGTGATCGCCATCGAGCCTGAAATATCGGCTGTGGTCGAATGTGGCGGGCTTCCATTGTTTCGTGTTGTGGCAAACGGCGCAGGAAGCCTGTGCCGACCGGTGCATGTTGTCTGTCGGCAGATCGGCCCTGTGGCAGGAGATGCAGTTTTTCGCAGATGCCGCACCGAGGCGGCTGTGGTCGAATGTGGCGGGCTTCCATTGTTTCGTGCTGTGGCAAACGGCGCAGGAAGCCTGTGATGACCGGTGCATGTTGTCTGTCGGCAGATCGGGCCTGTGGCAGGAGATGCAGTTTATCGCAGATGCCGCGCTGAGGCGGCTGTGGTCGAACGCGGCCGGTTTCCATCGGGAAGTATTGTGACATTCGGCGCAGCCGAGCCGGACGAGCCGGTGTATTCCGTCCCCAGGCTTTTCACCCTCATGGCAGCTTGAACAACTGTTCCTGCGATCAGGAGGAAGCAGGTCATGCCGGAACGATTTGAGGGCCTTTGCAGCGTCACTTCCCTTATGGTCGGTATGGCAGTCCCGGCAGGTATTCGCGCTGAAATTTCCATGAAAGAGGGTTTTTCCGGTACCGGCTTTCAATGGGGTGCCAGAGACGCCTTTAAGCCCGATTTCGGCGGGTTTGTGGCACGAAACGCACTGTACCGATGCAGCGCCCTCGAATGGCCGGTGGCAGCTCAGGCAATCCTTTTTCAGATGGTTATGGCCCTGGAGGAGCGGGCCCGGATTGAGAAACACGTCCGGAAAGGAAAGAATGAGTGCTGCAAGGAGTATGGCCGACAGGACGAAAACGTTCACAGGTTTCATGATCTCAGTTCCAGTTGAGGAAAATGGCTATGGCTGCGATATGGATGAACGTGAGGGCGATGAGGACGGCAACCAGCGGCATATGCAGTCCTCTCCATTTCTCGAGCGTTTTTACCGTCAGGGTGTCCCAGTATTTTTCATCTGCGAGATTCTCTTCGGTCGCGGTCACACCGGAAAACTGCAATTTCATTTTCACTTCCGCTTTCACTTTTTTCAGGAGATACTGGCCAACATGTCCGCTGCCGGTAACGATCAGCATGAATGCCGTTGCAGCCCATGGCAGAAGTGCGTTGAAGTGGATGCCTGAGTGGATCAGGATCATCAAGGTGCCTATCCATCCGGCATTGCAGTGAAGTCTCAGGAAAATACCGAGGGCTCCGTTTCTGATCACCTTTTTTTTCCTTGCCGAATATCCGAAAGATAAAAGAAAAAAGAGTGTGCCCGGCACACCGAGATAACGTCCTACCCATGCCATATGGGCAAAATGGAGGAAAGCGTCAAGGGAGAGTGCCGCAAGTATGAGCAGTATATAAGAAAGCGTGAGGGGTAATGCCCTCTGGATCATGACAGATTTCCACATCGTTACAGTCGTAATCTTACTATTATTGAAGGGCACCTCTCTTTATTTGTTCCGAACCCCTATTGCTCGGGTTGGTCCCGATGAATCGGGATCGAAATCCTCATCCCGACACGTCGGGACTCCGGTTTCGGAGTTTATCCCGATCTTGTCGGGACTCCGTCCGCCTTGCACTCGTGCTTCTCACGACAATAAAGAGAGGTGTCCTGAAATGAAATACCGGAATCTGCCGGTGAGTATTTCTCTCACCGGCAGGTTTCGAAGTGATCATATAATTTCAAACCTAATCCCGTTCTCCTTCCCCTTTTCCTGTTGCACCGGCATTATCCAGCAAGGCTGCCAGCAGCTCCTTTTCGTTTTTACCGTTCTGTTTTGCGATTTCCATGATCGTCGAAGAGGGGTCTTTAACGATGATGCCGGTTCTTCCGAGCTGGTCGACAAGATTTTCCGGCGAGCTTTTCGTAACGATGGCCATGGTTTCGAGTGAAGCCGATGTCAGGGCGTGTGCCGACATTCTGCCAAGCTGTTCCTTTCCTTCCTCGTTTTCTTTTTCACCGAATCCGGGATAGACCGCCAGCATCGCGACAATCATTCCGGTGCCTATGACAGCGGTTGCCGGCTTGCTTGACAGATAGCCGGTGAATTGTTTCCAGTGCAGAACAAGATGAAGCAGAATTCCGGACAGCAGCACCCAGCTGAGCCATTTGTGGGCAGGTTCCACAAGCCCGATTTCAACATCGAAAAAAAGAAGAAGTCCGGTTACTGCAGAAATGATGAATGCTCCTGAAACCAGAGGAGTGACCAATTTTTTTACTGCTGCTTTCATGATCAGAATGGGTTATATGAACGAAACCAAGCGATACACAACCGTATCGTTAACAGGATGTAAGGTAGCCCCCGAATTCTTAAAGCGACCTGAGGCTTTGTTTAAATTTTTCTTAAAAAGCGGGTGTAATATTTATGTGTTGTTCGGTTTGTCCTGTAAAGAAGAAGATGTTCATCCCGGGATTTTAAGGGATTTTTAAGGTTTCCTTCATGCCGGTTTAAGACCGCCATTGGTATTATTCTGAAGGACAAAAGAAAGTGCCTGTATGATTTTTCAGATGATGCACCCTTAAATGGAGAGAACAATGAAGTGCCCGGTATGTTCTACGATCGATCTGCAGCTCTCGGTACGACAGAATGTGGAAATTGATTATTGCCCCTCATGCAGGGGTGTCTGGCTTGACAGGGGAGAGCTTGACAAAATCATCGAACGCTCGATGGATGAATCGGCTACGGGTTATCGTCATGAAGTGCGTTTTGAACCAACACAACAGTATCATCATGGCAGTCACCATGATGACGATCATGATTATTATTTCGATCCAAAAACAGGAAAAAGAAAAAGAAGAGGAGGCCCTCTGGGATTTTTAGGAGAATTGTTCGATTGAGTGCAAATCGGCGTGATTACCTGTCGAAAGTGCTGCTTTTTTCCCGGTTCAGATGGCAGGAAGTCTTCCCGGGCTGAGAACTCGGTTAAGGAATAAATGATGTGCAGTTTCCTCGATGCAAGCGGACTCAGCAGGACGGCAAGCGGAAGAATGTTGCATACTGATGAAATAAGGTCTCGAATAATGGTGAACAGGGTTGTTCTTCCGGTTGTTGTCTTGTGGGCACCTCCATTTATTTGTTCCGAAGCCCTATTGCTCGGGTTGGTCCCGATGAATCGGGATCGACATCCTCATGTACCACATGTATACTCCGGTTTCGGAGTTTATCCCGATATTGTCGGGACTCCGTCCGCCTTGCACTCGTGCTTCTCGCGACAATAAATTAGAGGTGCCTTTTTGTATTTCTGTTCTTTTTGCTGCCATGCTTCGTTGTTTTTTGATGGCAATTTTTCTCGCTGCTATTTTTTCATCGCTTGCCGTTCCGATACACCATCGGTTTTATACTGGTTCAATGAGCGATAGATCTTTTATGCCGCGATGACGATGCTGGCCGTTCATGGTTGCTTACCCCTTCACATACATTTCTGGTTTGGTTGCACAACAGGCATACAAAATAAGCCTTATCGCCGTACCATGGTTTCAGCAGCAGAAAGCCGAGCATGCTGGGAAAGGTTCCCGGAACAATTCGGAATATCGAAACAATCAATGCAGAGGAAGCCTTCGGATGGTTCACAGTGACATTATGACCACAGCGAAACAGAATTTCAATTATCAGAAAACAATTGCGATAACTGGCGTAATTCTTTTTATCATCAAGCTGGCAGCCTGGTATCTCACCAGTTCAGTTGCAATCCTGACAGACGCCCTCGAAAGCACCGTCAATGTCGCCAGTGCGTTTATCGGCCTTTACAGCCTCTACATATCGGCTATGCCGAGGGATTCAAGCCATCCGTATGGCCACGGAAAAGTCGAATTCATCTCCGCAGCTATTGAGGGAACTCTGATTTCGGGAGCAGGAGTGCTGATTATTGTCGAAGCGATAAAAAATCTCAATAATCCCCATCCGATAGCAAAACTTGACTACGGTATCATCCTGATCAGTGTAACTGCAATAGTCAATTATGTTATCGGAGCAACAGCCGTCAGAAAGGGAAAGAAAAACAAATCACTCGCTCTGGTTGCCAGCGGCAAACATTTGCAGTCAGATACGTATTCCACCATAGGCATTCTTGTCGGGCTCATCCTGTTGCTGGTGACGAAACTGGTATGGCTTGACAGTGCGGTAGCCCTCCTCTTTGCCTTGCTGATTGTGTATACCGGGATCAAAATTATCAGGGATTCTCTCAAAGGGATCATGGATGAAGCTGATGAAGTTCTATTGAAAAAAATGGTCGATGTATTGCAGGAAAAACGGGTTGAAAACTGGATCGATCTTCATAACACCAGAATCATAAAATACGGCAGTACCCTGCATATCGATTGCCATCTGACGGTTCCCTGGTACCTCAATGTTCATGAATCTCACAATGAAATTGAAACACTTGCGTCCATTGTCCGTGAGAACTTCGGCAACGCAATAGAACTGTCGGTGCATACGGATGGCTGCCTCGATTTTTCCTGCGAAATATGCGGCAGGAAGGAATGTCCCGAGAGGAAAACGGATTTCAGGCGAGAAATAACGTGGACGGTAAAAAATATTTCTGATGATCAGAAACACCGGTTGTTATGATACGGACAATGAGGATGTCTGAAAGAAGCCGGAATTGCCGAAGTGAAGACGGAACTCCTCTCGCATGGCTGTTCGGAACAGGAAAACAGTTGCCGGTCAATTCCGGTCAGGTCTGGTTTGTGCGGCTATTCTTGTCCGCTGCAGGTGGAAGGCCTTGAGGGTCTGAGCGATGAACTCCCGGTTCAGATGGCAGTAGGACTTGAAGATGGACCCTTTCGCATTCCTTGCATGCACGGGACATCCCCCACCGCAGAAAAGCGCCATGGAGCATTTCATGCATTCGGGGATGTTCAGAAGGTGCCTTTTCGCATACTTCTCTTTCAGCGTGTAGTTCCTGAGTTTTCCTTTTGCGAACGATCCTACACGCCTTTCCCTGTGCCCGGCATCCTCGTAACACTGGTAGATGTCCCCGAAAGGATCGACAAGGTGGAAGGTATCGCTTCCCAGGCCGCAGTAGCGGATGACCGGGAGGATTTTCCTGGTCTGCATTTTCAGGAACTTGTTCATGAAGACGAATGACGATGGCGGCCTGCCGGTTTCGGCAGCGACATCCTGGAATATCCGGAAGAAAAGCTCCCGTTCTTCCGGCGGCAGGTCTTCGCTCATGAAGGTGTTGATCGGGGAAAAATAAAAGGTGACAAGCGGATTGCGGAGCAAACCCTCACTCTTGAGGTAACCGGTCAGGTTCCTTGCCGATTCGAGCTTGCCCGGATGGATATGGGTCCTGAGGCCTATTTCCGCATTCCGGTCGATCAGCAAGCGCAGCGCCGCAACGGTTTTCTCGAAGGTCGGCTTGCCTGAACGCGGGACCCTCTGCTGGTCGTGCAGGAGCTGGTCGCCGTCAAGGGTGACCTGCACCGACTGGATTTTCCCTTTGTCGGGCCCGATCAGGTCGATCATGTCCGGAAGTGTCGATGCATTGGTGGCGACATTGATGCTGCACGATTTCAGCTTCTTCGACCATGCAAGTATTTTTTCGATCGCCTCCCGGTTCTCGGGCAGCAGCGGTTCGCCGCCGAAAAGCGTCAGACCGTGGTATTTCGTTTTGTTCGGATAGAGCTGCGGGAAAATCCCGGTGAAAAATTCATCCACAAATTTTCCCGTCATGAACGCATGTTTTACCTCTTTCGGAAGCGAATTCTGGTAGCAGTATCTGCAGGAGAGGTTGCAATTGTAGGTGAGGATAAAGCTCAGGTTGATGCTTTTCTGTCTGGTGTCCACTTTGCTGATCCTGGGGGTTATTCCGGAGACCATTTTCCGGAATTCTTCCAGTTCGAGGGCGGGCGGCAGATCGGTAAGGTGCCCTCTCCCGAGCAGGTGTCCGATTTCTTCCGTGGTAAGGAAACCGAGATCTTTTCCGCAGGCAATCCTTTCGGCATAGTCCGCAGGGACCAGGTCCATGCACAACGTGGCACCGTTGAAGAGCAGGGATGTTCCGTTACCGAGATCGACATGGTTGAAATAACGGCTTGTTCCCGGATGTTTTTTCCCGCTGTTGCGTTTCACTGAATGATTGTTTATGGTTCTTGCGGATGCAGTCTGAGGAAGTTCTTCCTGTTCACGACGGCCAGATGAAGTCGAGAATGATTTCCTTTGTGGTGCGTATGGTGAGGCAGACAGAAATCCATGACAGCTGTAGAGGGGTAGGTACCGGGATTGCAGCTTTATTTAAAACAGGCTGTCGTTGTCGCATGAATGCATACGCCAGCCTGTTTTGTTTCAGGTCTTTCTGTCCTCAGTCGGCGGCGCCTTTGAAGTCAGGGCATTTGCACTGCGAATAAGGGCCGCAGCATTCCGTGTTGACCTTGTCGAAAGCATAGCGGTCGGTGCTCGCAAGCAGATTGACCGGGGTGATGTTTCCGACTTTCGATACGATTTCCCCGGAGACGGTCGGGGTCACTGCCGGAGCCTGTGTTGCTGTTGCGGGGTTGGCAAGTGCCAGTGCGGTCAAGATCAGCATATTGTTTTTCCTTCCCTTTTATTGCTTGTTGTCAGTATTGATGAAACTTGCCTGAATAATCGAAATATAATTTTTTGCCAAAACAAATGAAGGTTTCGGGTCGAGGAAGATATACAGGAAGCAGATTTTCTGCGCCGTTGACGGGCAATCAACCTGTTTTTTTCCTGAATGCGACAAACACCGTGAGTCCAGCAATGACAAAGCCGATAGCGGCTCCGAGGTAGAGAATGCCGGTCTCTTCCTGCCAGGTGACGGCATGCCCGAGGAAATCAACTGCAAGGCCTACCACCACGATACCGATGAGTTTTTCCTTGAGGTCGTCCAGGGTTTTGATCACGAGCCAGCCCGGAAGTTCGATGGCGTCGTCGATAAAGAGTTCGTAGAGGCCCACAGCCATGATATAGAGCACCGTACTGATGAGGAAGATATCGGCGTTCTGGACGAAATCAAGGGCGATGAGCTTGCCGGCCTTCGTGCTGACATAGCCGCTCATGATGACGGAGGCAACCTGCTGGATGATGGCGATGGCCGCGTAGAGCATGAGGGTTATCGAAGCGATGAAGCTGCCCGCCACGGCGATGAGGACAAGGAAGCGGCTCGATGAAAATATTTTGTGCATAAGGGGACACGGGTTTTCTCTGAAACAGAAGGGTAATATATGAAATGTCGGCCGGCAGGGGAACTGTTTTTCCCCTGCCGGCTGCCCGGGTTCAGTCCTTTACGCAGCGGACGGAGAACCCCTGCGTTTTGCTGCTCGAAGTGCGGTAAACGGCGGAATAGCTGTTGAACAGGTTGCGGTACCAGGCCGAGAAACTGTTTTCCCCGGTCGACGTCCAGAACCCGGCATTTGTGCCGAGTTGCGAGAAGGTGCCGTTGCTGCTGCGGTACCCTGCAGGGAGTGCCGAGAATCCTGAACTGTTGTCCGCTCCGACTACCGGGGACTTCCAGAGCACTTTCGATTTCAGTCTCGCCCCGGCAGCTTTCTCGCCTCCGAGTGCTGTCACCAGCTCTGTCCATTCGGCGTCGCTCGCCACATGCCAGCCCGCAGGCGCGAGCCCGCGCGGGTCGTACACGGCGTACCAGTTGTAGAGTTTGCCATAGGTCACGCCGTTTTCATTCCTGTTCTCGTAATAGCACCAGGCGCCGGTCGTAAGGGCGCTCCATGCTTCGGGATCTTCGACTTCGGGGATCGGATCACCGTTCCTGTAGCGATCGACGGCAAGGTTTTCCGTGCTCCACCGGCTGGCAGGAGTGGCGATGTTTTTAGCCGTATTCCTTGTTTTGGCCGTTGCACCGGCGAAACAGATCATGATCATGAAGCAGGCGAAAATAAAAAGTGCCGGCCATTTGGGTGTTTTGTTGCAGCTTTTCATTATTATTGGACTTAATTGTTACTGTGAGGATCATTTTAACTGCAGAAATCCCCTCAACCGGAAGATTTGCAACCATGTGCCTGTACCTCTGGCGCTACGTTTCCGGAACTTTTTTGCATGCAACCGGACCCTGACGGTGCGGCTGTTTCGGCCGTGACGCTGGATTTTTGCTGTTTTATCCTCATATTAACTTCAGAAAGTTTGAAAAAGTTTTGAATGAAACGTGCCGGGAAAGTGGGCCCTGTTGGGGTTTCACACGATGATGAACCCCGGCGAAAATGATCGAATGTAGTGGCAAGACAGCGTAACAAGAGGAACCCGAAACCTTCCGCCGAGCTCCCGCAGAAAGGGCGAAAGAACCAGAAATCGCAGAGGGACACGAGGAAACCGGCCCGGATTTCCGGCGAGCGGGTTCGGCCGAACGACCATATTCTCATCAATGAATTCCTGTTCAGGCGTGGCGAAAGTTCGCTCGCATCCGAAATCATCAATTTCTTTTCGGACCGGGAAGGCGAACGGTTCCGTTCCCTCGATATCGCCAAAATGCTGGGCTATACGGAGTCACGGCAGCTCCCGGGTTTCTGGTATGTCCTCCACAAGCTCCAGGAGGAAGGAGTGGTCGACAAGGATTCGAACCGCTGTTACGGCATGTCCGGCACCGAACCGGCCACCTTCGAAGAGCTCATCGAGCAGGTGAAACCATTCCCTGCCGACGGCAAGGAGCGCTACAAGGTAAACCAGAGCTATACCGGGCGGATCGTCACCCATCCGAACGGATACGGTTTCATCGATGTCGAAGGGTTCGACGATGATGTGTTCGTCAAGGCGGGGGACCTCAATTCGGCGATCCACAGCGATGAGGTCGAGGTGGTCGTCACCAAGGTCCCGGAAACCTATGCGAAAAAATCCACTCCCCATGAACGATGCGAAGGTATCGTCATGAAGGTCATTTCCCGACGGATAAGCACGATCGTCGGCACGCTTGTCAAATCGAACCGCAGGTTCACCCTGAAGCCTGACGAACGCAAGATCCTGCCCGAGATCTCCGTGCCGGTGAAATATTCCGCCAAGGCTGCCGCAGGCAGCAAGGTCCTGGTCGGTGAGCTCGATTTCAGCAAGGACGGCATCATCCAGGGAAAGGTGCTCGAAGTGCTCGGCAAGGCTGGGGAATCGACGGTCGAGGTTAGCGCCATAGCACGGAGCAAAGGCATCGATGAAACATTCGACAAGGCCCTTCTGGACCATGCGGCTTCGATCCGCGAAGCAGTTACGGAAGAAGACCTCGAGGGAAGGCTCGATATCCGCGACAAGGTCGTCTTCACCATCGATCCGGTGGACGCGAAGGATTTCGACGACGCCCTGTCGGTG
The DNA here is from genome assembly GCA_013334565.1 of Chlorobiaceae bacterium. Lineage (GTDB taxonomy): Bacteria > Bacteroidota > Chlorobiia > Chlorobiales > Chlorobiaceae > Chlorobium. Next base: position 11,352 of record JAAXXI010000021.1, on the reverse strand, counting down.
GAGGCGCTCGACGACGGCCTCTATTCGATCGGCGTGCATATTGCCGACGTTTCCCATTACGTGAAGGAAAACTCCCCGCTCGACCGCGAAGCCCTGAAACGCGCCACTTCGGTCTACCTTGTCGATCGCGTCATTCCGATGCTTCCAGCGAGGCTTTCGGAGCAGATCTGCAGCCTCAATCCCGGTGTCGACCGGATGGCCTACTCGGTTTTTTTCACCATGACCGCCAAAGGCGAAATCCACAAACACGAGTTCCACAAGACCGTCATCCATTCAAAACGAAGGTTTACCTACGAGGATGTCGAAGGCATCCTGACCCGTGGCGAAGGTGATTATGTCGCAGAGCTCCAGATCCTCGAACGGCTGAGCATCTTGCTTCGTGAACAGCGTTTCGGCCACGGAGGGCTCGATTTCGAGACCGAGGAGGTCCGGTTCAGGCTCGGCAAGGACGGCGAACCGCTGGAAGTCATGAAAAAGGAACGGCTCGGCAGCCACCGTCTCATTGAGGAGTTCATGCTGCTCGCGAACAGGAAAGTCGCCGAATACCTCACGAAAACCTTCAAATCCGGCAAGAAAGACGGTCGGCCTGTCATTTACAGGGTTCATGACGGCCCCCAGCAGGAAAAGGTTTTTATACTCGCCAATTTCATCAAACGGCTCGGGTTCGACCTGAAAATAAACCGGTCCAAGGAAGGACCTGTCGTCTCCGCCAAGTCGCTCCGGCAACTCCTGCAGCAGGTCAAGGGCTCGAATGTCGAGTTCCTGGTCAACGAGCTCGTGCTCCGCTGCATGTCGAAGGCGCTCTACACCGGTGACAATGCAGGGCATTTCGGGCTCGGGTTCGACCATTACACCCACTTCACCTCTCCCATCAGGCGTTACCCGGACCTCCTGGTGCACCGCCTCCTGTTCGAATACGAGGGGCTCAGGAAGAAGCGGAAAAAAATTTCCGATGCACGCCTCAAGGAGCTCGACGACAAGGTCCGCACCGTTTCTCAGATTTCCAACGAACGCGAGAAATCCGCGGCGGAAGCCGAACGCGAATCGATCAAGCTCAAGCAGGTCGAATACATGGCCAGCCATGTCGGCAAGGTTTATCCAGGCGTGATCTCAGGTGCAACCGATTACGGCATCTACGTGAGGCTGGTGGATTTCGCCATCGAGGGCATGGTGCACATGCGCAACCTCACCGATGATTACTACGAGTACGACGAGGCGACCTATTCGCTTATCGGTAAACGCCGCAAGAAAAAACTGCAGATCGGAAAACGGATGAAGGTCAAGGTGCACAGCGTCGATATCGAGCGCCGTACCATAGACCTCGCCATGGAGTGACGAGGTTTTTTTCAGCTTGAGAAACGCCGGATATAACTTTTGACGTCGAATTTCCTTGCGCATCCGGCAGCATTCATGTAACGGACCTTTCCGAAGACCGGCCTTTCGAACCAGGGCCGGTCGTGAACACCACCTATCGACCAGGCAACTCCGACGTATCCGTTCGGGTCCCTGCCGTCCAGCGCGTAACGGTCATTCAGCGCGACCGCCGTATTGAAGGCTTCTTCCGGTGATGCGCTCCATTCGAGGATTTTCTTCGCCCAGTACATGCGCATATAACCGTGGATCGTGCCCGTCGCGAGCAGTTCCCGCTGCGCGGCGTTCCAGAGCCCGTCATGGGTAAGGGCCGCAGCGAATTCAGATTCTCCGTAAAGATGGTACCGGGCGTCGAGGGCATGCTTTTCAAGGCTTTCCCTTGCCCATGCGGGGATGCCTGCATAGCTGTCGTAATGCCGGTTATATCGGCAATAGTTGTCCGAAAGCTCCCTGCGCACGATCAGTTCTTCGTGGAATGCCTGCCTTGACGTTGCGGGCACATCAGCCTCAAGGGCGCACAGTGCGCATTCCTGCGCGCTGATCTGGCCGAAATGCAGATAGGGGGAGAGGTGCGAGACCGTACCGGCATTCGGATCGTTGCGCTTGTCCGCATAGTTCCGGAGGCCGTTCGCAAGGAATGTTCCAAGTCGTGCCCCTGCTGCTTTTTCTCCCGATTCGGGCCAGGCGTCAGGAAGTGAACCGCTTCCGCCGGCAACGCTGTCGAAAGCCCTTATCCAGTCGGGTGGAGCGTGTGGAAACGAAGCCTGACGGAGGTTGTTTTCCGGGAACGGGGTCAGGAAGTCACCGAGCAGTGCCGTGATTTTCGGGCGGAAGGTGCGTGCCGCGAACTCCTGTTTTCCGGAAGCGGTCCGGCAGGGGACGATATTGTGCGCATCGACTTCGAAGAAGCGTATTACTATGCTTTGCGAAACCGCCGATTTCCATCGCCTTGAGATGTTCAGGGGGGAATAGTCGGTAACCAGCGTCCCGGCCCCGATTTCGTCCAGGAAGCCCGGAAGGGTTTCTGCCGGTTCCCCGAAGAGCAGGAAAAAGGGGATGCCGAGTTTCTCGAGATCCTTTTCGACCTCCCGGAGCCCCGTCAGCATGAAGCGGTAATGGGCGGGGGAAGCTCCGGCAAACGAAGGGGCGAGGGTAAAAACGACCGCAGCGGGCTGGCGCATGCTTTGCGCCCTGAACCGTGCGAAAAGCAGAGCCCAGTTGTGCCTGACACGCTGGTCACGCGACATCCAGTAGACCACCGGCCCTTCGGTGTCGGGCCGGTCGAGGAGCAACTCCACCCTGCGCGGATCGACCGTATTATGCGCCACCTCAGGCAACTCCGGCGATGCGGAGGAAGTTTTCCATGAGCCGGAGCCCTGTTTGCGTATATTCTTCACGGATTTCTTCGAACTGACTGAGCAGCATTGCATGGTCCATGGTCTTCAGGTCGTCATCGACAGGCAGCCAGCTTTCAAACAGTTCAGGAGTGAGCTCGAAATGGCATTGCAGCCCGTACGCTCTGCTTCCGGTCCGAACCGCCTGCATTGGGCAGCATTGGCCGATCCCGAGGATTTCCGTATTTCCGGTGAACGGTTCGACGGTTTCTCCGTGCAGCTGGAAAACCCGGAAACTCCTCCCAAGTCCGGCAAAGAGCGGATCTTTCATACCGGCTTCCGTCAGGTCCACCCGGAACGGTTCGCCATCCGGCCCATAAAACCCGATTTCCCTGAACGGTGATTTCACAACCTTGCCTCCGGAGGCTTTCACGAGTGTCTGCAAGCCGAGGCAGATACCGAGGTAGGGGATTTCTTTCTCGATTACGGTACTGATCTGCCTGAGCTCTTCCAGCATCGCCGGGGTTTCGTCGTTGGCGCTCGACGGTCCTCCGAGCACGACGACCGCCTTGAATCCGCGGGGGTCCGGGAAGGCATCGCCTTTCGTGAGGTCCACCTGTTCAGTGCCGATGCCGTAACGGTTGAGCATGGTTTCGAGAAGCCCCGGGCCTTCCCTGGTTATGTTTCTGACAATGAGGATAGGGTGTAGCATACAATTTTTCCGGATGTTCGTATAAACTGCTAAACGAAAAGCCGGATGCTGTTCTGGAGGTATTGCCTTGTTTCGGCAAAAATGTTTTTGATGCGTTTCAGGAGTGCTTCGCAATCAGTGCAGGAACCGGCTTCCTGTTCAGGACAATATTCGTTGATATACCTTGAAAGTAAAAACATTTTGTTCGCTCCCACACTTGCAGAAGATCCTTTCAGGGTGTGCAGGATGAAGGTGACGCCTTTCATGTCCTTTGCCGCGAGAAACGCTTCGAGCTCGATGATCATGCGTTCCGTATCGGAAATGTACGTTTCGAAAAGGTTGGCAAGCAGTTCCTCTCCGCCGATTTTTTCAAGGTTGCTGATAATTGAAGTATCGACGAGCGGTTCTGTTTCCAGGAATCCGAAAAATGTCTCACTGTCCATGTTTTCTTCAGCGGGCGGTCCTGGTAGTTGCCGGTTTTTATCCGAAATACCGCTTTTCAGTATGACGGCGATCACGGAAACAAGTTCGTCCCGGAATACCGGTTTGCCTATAACGAAATCGATGCCTGCAGCATTGATTTTTTCTTTGCTCTTTTCATCGGTATTGCCGGTAAGGGCTATGATCGGGACAGACTTTTTTCTGTCGTCGGTGGTATCGGCTGAAAAGAGTCCGGCCCTGATCGCTTTTGAAGCCTCGATACCGTTCATCACCGGCATCTCAATATCCATGAGGATGAGGTCGAATGAATTTTTTTCAACAGCCTCCAGTGCCGCTTTGCCGTTGACTGCCTGTTCGATGCGGCAACCGTAATTTTTCAGCAGCAGGGTAACGAATTTTCGGCTGGTTTCATTGTCGTCGACAAGGAGGATGCTTTTACCCTTGAGCAGTTCTTCATGGTCGTTGCAGAGAGGTTTTTGTTCATTGAAGAAATATTTTTCAATGATCTCATGGACCTGCGATTTTTTTACCGGTTTGAAAAGCACCTCGTTGATGCCGCTTTTTTCCGCCCTGGCCAACGCCTCTGTTTTCGGGAGGGCTGTTATCCCGATAACCGGTGTCTGGAGGTAATGAAAGGCAAGGTCAGGGCACATGTCCTGCGAAGAGCGCAGGATTTTAACCGCCTCATCTCCCGTGAGCACCGGCATTTCAAAATCCATGAAAACAAGGTCATACCGGGATTCCGAAAGCAGTGCGAGCGCATGTTTTCCGTTTTCGGCCAGATCGAACGCCACATTCATGTCGGAGAGATATTTTGCCATGAGCAGCCGGTTGCTGAGATGGTCGTCGACGATAAGGATATGCTTGTCAGCCAGGATCTGTTTTTTGAGCTCGCCTGTTTTTTTCGAGGTGTATTGCTCGAATGTGAGGATGAACTCACTCCATTCGCCTTCTTTCGAATTGCAGGTGATGGTGCCCCCGAAAGAATCGATGACCCTTCTGCAGAAAGAGAGCCCGAGGCCGTTCCCACCTTTTTTGTTCGACGTGTAGAAGCTCTCGAATACCCTTTCCCGGTCGGCTGCCGGTATACCGGGGCCGGTGTCCCTGAAAATCACCCTGTTACCTGATACGTCCTGTTCCGTTTTCACGGTTATGCCGAACCCCTCTTTGTCTCTGTAATAGAGTGAGTTTTTCAGCAGGTTGAACAGGACATAATAAAACAGGTCGTGGTCCCCGAGAAAGTCGAAATCACGGCTCGTATCGATCGTGATGAGCTTTCTGTCGAGAGAATCATTGTAAGGGAAGCTGTTGACCGCTTTTTCAATGGCCTTTCCCGCATCGATCCTCATGAAATCCTTCATTGATACCTCTTTGCCCTGCATGCTCGTAAGGATCGAATCGATGATTTTGTTGGCCTTGGTCAGCGTGCCGGTACTCTCCTCGATGACTTCATGAATATTCAGAAGGCCGGTATGGCTGATGTTGTAGCTTGAACCCCTGTTGTTCCGGTCAGGCTTCACAGGGAGGCTTGACTGCACTGATGCGAGCGCTGCGGTTATCGAGTTCAGAGGGTTTCTCATTTCATGGGCGATACTACCGCTGAGGCTTCTGAGGAATGAGATTTTCGTTTTATTGGCCAACTGCCGGTTATGGTTGGCAAAAATGCTTCCGACTATCGCAAAAAGGATGATCGGTATCCATTCCGGGATGAATTTCGAGAATGATACTGCTCCGTCCAGAAGGATGACTGAAAAGTATGCAAGAAAAAAGCCGGTTATCAGCATCGTGCTTATGACAAGCCAGTTCGACAGGATGAGGACCATCATGAATATCCCGGCGAGAAGCGATGTTACCCAGATGATGGAGCATTCGTTTTCCAGCATCATGAAATTGAAAAAGAACGGCACGTCTATAAAAAATGTGAGGTAGAAATACGCAGGGAAATATTTTTTCAGTTTTGACGGGATTTTATTGTAGAGCATGCACGGTATGGTGATAACCATGCAGAACAGCCTCAGCGGGAGATTTTCATACGGCTGGGGAAACAGAAAGGTCCAGATGATATAGTAGACAGGGTAGCCGAACGTGGTGAAAGCCCCGATCATGCTGAGGTTCGGCTCGGCATGGTCGAGAATTTCCCTGGTCAGCGAGCCGATTTTTTTTATCGGCAGCACATTTTTCATCTTTTCAAAAGAAACATTTTCCATGTTTCGCTTTCTCTTCGCTGATTGCCTGATCGTATTTTTTTCATACGGCGCAAGAAGTCATACAGGGTAACGATTCCGGTTATCGGATACTCTTCTCATGCCTGTTCCGGGAAATGCCGCTCAAAAATGTATGAATTGAACGGTACATCTTTACTGGTGAGCTGCTGCGCTATTTCAAGGATCGATATCCGAAGGACTGTGTGGGTTTTACGGATGATCCGAGGAGGACTGTTTTTTTATCGTTTCCTTTTTGAAACGCAATTTTGAAGCGAATATGTGTTTAATCCGCCCGTAATACATTTTTTTTATGTATACCTTTGTTAAGATAATGATATTTGTGTTCGTATCAAATCGAAGTGAACAGTTTTCGCTGTAAATTGAACTGATATAAGTGACTATGGCGAAAGCGGCAGAAAATATGATCAGTTCGACTTATTCTGCAAATACAGATGAATCCATGAGCTGGCAGGAGATGGCGTACGATGAGCGAATTGCATGAAAACAATAAGAATTCTGATGAAAAAGAGCGTTTTACGCTTCATGTTCCCGATTTCCTCGAGGAACGGCTGAACGCTTTTGACGCCGCCGTCGAACATTTCAGGACCGGCAAACCCGTCGTTGTCGGAGGAGACCCCGGAAAGGGCGCGATCATTCTTCAAAGCAACGATTATCTCAATCTTTCCAGGCATCCTGAAATCTCCAGTGCACAGATAAAAAAACTTGCGCTTTCCGACAAAGATCCGGTGATGTCCGCGGTTTTCCTGCACGAAGGGAGCGACAAGGACCTGTTTGAAATCAGAATGGCCCGTTTCACGGGTTTCGAAAGCGCCATCCTCTGCCAGTCGGGCTGGTCTGCGAATGTCGGCCTCATGCAGGCGATCGCAAGCGAAAAGACCCCGGTCTATATCGATTTTTTCACCCACATGTCCCTCTGGGAAGGCATCAAGGTTTCAGGCGCTTCCTTCCATGTGTTCATGCACAACGATGCGGACCATCTTGAAAAACTCGTTTCGAAGCACGGGCGCGGCATCATTCTTGCCGACTCGCTTTACAGTACGACAGGGGATATAGCGCCGCTTGAGGACATCATCGATATTGCAAACCGTTACGATTGCGTTTCCGTCATCGATGAATCGCACTCCCTCGGCACACACGGACCCCAAGGCGCGGGGTTGGTCGCCGCGCTCGGCCTGACGGAAAAAGTGCATTTCATCACGTCCAGCCTTGCCAAGGCTTTTGCCGGACGGGCCGGTATCATTCTCTGCTCGAAAAGATTCGCCGGCTACTTTCCCTATACCTCCTTTCCGGCAATTTTCAGTTCATCCCTGCTTCCGCATGAGATCGCAGGGTTATCGGCGACACTTGACCTGATCATAAATGGGGATGAGGGCAGGAAACAGCTGCATGAAAACGCTTCATTCCTGCGCAACGGGTTCCTGCAGCTTGGCTATGCTCTTGCCAGCGAATCACAGATTATTTCCCTCGAACCCGGACCGGAAACCAATATGGAAGTTCTCCGGGATGTTCTGGAAAGCCGCAAGGTGTTCGGATCCGTCTTCTGTGCCCCCGCGACGCCGAAAAACCGTTCGCTTATGCGATTTTCACTGCATTCCGGCCTGTCGAAGGATGAATTGCAATACGTTATCGATGTCTGCGGTTCGATACGAGAAGAGGTGGGTATGTGGGAGTGGAAATCGACGAAAAGGAACAATTCCGGTACGGCAGGCAAATTATGATTTCTTCAATTTGATATATATCCCAGGTTCTCTTTTTTCAAAGGCGATGAAGATGTTCCGGTCTTTCGCGGGATATGATTTGCTGTCGTTAGGGTTCCACGCCTGGAGATCATTGCCGAAGGGCTGACTGCCTGTAAAAAAGCTTTGGACGGAGAACAGCCCGCCTGTTGCGGATGCCATCGATATACCGTGATGATGAACTCCCGGAACCAGAAACAGGTATTTATCGGCAATGATGGTTTATTTCAGGAAAACAGCGATGCAAACTGGAGATGATGCGATGCAGGGAGCGATGCCTGCAGTTTTTTTCGGTCATGGAAACCCGATGAACGCGCTCGTTTCGAACCGCTATACCGATGCATGGCGAAGGTTCGGCCGGGAAATACCGAAGCCAACAACTGTCCTTGCCCTCTCGGCACACTGGTACGTGCCAGAGCTTGGCGTGACGACAGGGAGTCACCCTGAGACCATCCATGACTTCTATGGTTTTCCCCGTGAACTTTTCGAAATGAGGTATCCGGTTCCCGGAAACCCTGAACTTGCCGGAAGGGTGAAGCAACTGCTCGGCCCCTCGATGTGCGCCCCTGCCCGGACCGTGGTCTCGATCATGGTGTATGGGCCGTGCTTTGCCATGTTTTTCCGGATGCGGATATCCCTGTCGTCCAGCTCGGCATCGACAGCAGGCAGGGCGCGGAATTCCACTGGGAGCTCGGCAGGAAGCTGCAGCCGCTCCGTGACGAAGGCGTGCTCGTCTTCGGCAGCGGCAATCTGGTGCACAACCTGCATGCCTACCGGTGGGGGGATGAAGCCGCACCTCCTTTCGAATGGGCGCAGCGCTTCGAGGACAAGGCGAGGAACCTCATGATGGAAGGCCGGTCCGCAGAGCTTGCAGGGTACCTGGAAATGGGAAACGATGCGCGACTTTCCGTCCCGTCCCCCGACCATTTCATTCCACTGCTTTATATTCTTGCCCTGCAGCGGGAAGGGGAGCGGTTGAACATCCCTGTCGAGGGGATCGAGGGCGGGTCGCTTTCCCTGCTCGGGGTTGCAATCGGCTGAACGGCGGAAACTTCAAGGGCCCCTGCAGGTACTGAACGCTGCCTGCAGGGGGTAATCACGGCTTACTTTTTTTCCTGGGCGATAAAGAAATACCATCCGAGCGGGATCGATTTCTGGTAAATCGATGTGATTTTTTTTCCGTTCAGCTGGTAATCGAACGTTCCCTCATCTGTTTTCATGACGTTCCGGAAAGCATCGCCAAGGTTCTCGTCCGCAACATCGTCCACGTTTTTAAAAAGCCTTTCGGCATAACGGTGGATGACGATTTTGGCGCCAGGGTCGAGCGCATAGAAATACGTGTTTTCCGGTAATGTCATATGTGCCGAAACGAGGTCCGATATCAGGTGTACCCTGACGGAAGCGCCGATTGCGGCGATGACTTTGTCATTGAGGGTCACGGGGACTGCCACGATAACCGAACGGTGCCCGGTTGACTTGCTGATCACAAGCTCCCCGGAAACCTCCTGTGCTGCCAGAAGCTTTGGAAAATAGGTCCTGTCTTTCAGGTTCTGGTCGGCAAGCTTGCCGGTTTCGGTGATATAATAGCTGCCGTCCGGCAGGGCATACCATAAGGTCGCATCCGTCGGCAGGTCTTTGCTGAAACTGTCGAGCATCGGTTTCACCGCTTCCCATCTGCCTGAACGGGCTTCTGTGGTGAGCGCCAGGGCCCTTTCCGTTCGCAGGATGCTTGCGATATGCTCTTCGACAAGTCCAGTGAAGAGGGATAGTGCGGTCTGGGGTTCCAGTTTGATCCTTCCGGTACCGGATTGTACGGGATCGGACAGGAATGAGAACACAACCAGAAGTGCCGGGAAAAGGAGCAGGAAACGCTTTATCATGGTATTCCTCCTTCGTTTATATGAGCTTCAAGAGCATCTGCAGATAAAGAACGCTCGACGTGAGCCGGTGAAAAAATTGTCGGCCTCCTTTGCTGAAAGATAAGCATTTCTGCAGGAGAGTGGAGGGGTTGCCGAAACGGAAGGGGCTCTCACTGCAGGTCGCGCAGCTCGAGGTCCCTCAGCCTGGGGGCGAGCCTTGTCGTTACCGCAACGACACCGAGCGTCATGATTCCCCCGAAAATCACCGACGGGACGAGGCCGAGCAGTCGTGCCGCTATGCCTGATTCGACGGACCCGAGTTCGTTGGAAGAGCCTATGAAGATGCCGTTGATGGCTGAAACCCGTCCGCGCATGTCGTCGGGGGTCGAAAGCTGGATGATGGTCGAGCGCATCACGACCGAGACCCCGTCGCAGATACCCGAAAAAACCAGCAGGATCCCTGCGGCCATTATTTCCCCGCTGAGCGCGAACAGGATGATGCAGAGGCCGAACCCCCCTACGGCACCGAGAAGCCAGCGCCCGGCATGGCTACCGATAGGGTTGCGGGCCAGGAAGAGCCCGGTTGCCATTGCACCCACGGCAGGGGCTGCACGCATGATGCCCAGCATTTCGGGGCCCGAATGGAACACATCCCGGATAAAGGCGGGCAGCATCGAGATGGCCCCGCCGAAAAGCACGGCGAACATGTCGAGCGACAGCGCCCCGAGGACGATCTGGTTGCTGAACACGAACCGCAGCCCTTCGCCGATGCTCCTGAAGATCGGTGCGCTTTCTTTCGGCGGCGGCTCTTTCATGCGGATGGAAAACAGCGATAAAGCGGCTGCGGCGCTCAGGATGGCTGCTGTCGCATAGGCCGGCGTTTTGCCTGAAAAGCCTGTGATGAGTCCGCCCAGCGCAGGTCCGGCCACGAGGCCGAGCTGGAAGGCCGAGCTGCCGATTCCAGCGGCACGCGCGAATTCCCTGCGGGGCAGGATAAGCGCGAACATCGAATTGTAGGAAGGACCGATAAATGCGCGAGCGATCCCACCTGATCCCACGGCGCCATAGATCCAGGCGGCAGGGTTTCCGGCAACCATACCAGCGGAAACGGCCGCCAACAGCAGAGAATTGAGGACGAGCATGACGGACGCGGCAACTCCGAACATGTTCCGGGAGTAATGGTCAACGGCATGGCCGGCGAAAAGGGTGCAGCAGAAGAAAGGGATCACTTCGGCGAGCCCGATCATGCCGAGTGCCAGCGGATCATGCGTAAGCTCGTAAATATGCCAGCCGGCCACGACAGCGATGACCTGGTAAGCGAGCACGATCGTGACGCGGAAGGAGAGTAATTTCCGGAAAGCTCCTTTTTCGTTCGGTGACAACTGCATGGATAACGGTCTTGTGGATACCTCGTTTTATTTTTTCCGATGGTTATTTACGCTTATCCTGCGAAAAAAGAAACACCGGTTAGATAAATGGCGGCAATTCACAGATCGTCGTGATGTTTTTCAGTGTTCGCCCGCAGGATTGACGTGTCTGCTGTATATTATCTTTTTGAGGACAATCAGGAATCCTGTTATTAAAAGAATCAATTGTCTTTCAGACAAAACTCCGGGATGCTGTCGTTCTGTATTATTTCTTGTCATTCTGAACGAAGTGAAGAATCCATCAAGAGCCAAGTCAGGTAATGTATAC
>JAAXXI010000020.1 GCA_013334565.1 Chlorobiaceae bacterium | reverse complement strand
AATCCGACCTGTATGTCAAGCTCTTCACCGAAGAGCGCGAGCGCACGCTCCTTCTCGTCGTGGACGGCTCGGCTTCCATGCTCTTCGGCAGCAGGGTGAGGCTGAAAAAAGAGCTTGCGCTCGAACTCTGTGCGGTGCTCGCCTTCAGCGCCATCCAGAACAACGACAAGGTCGGTCTGCTGGTGTTCACCGACAGGGTCGAGACCTATATCGCTCCGCGCAAGGGGCGCCAGCATGTGCTTGTCATCCTCGAGGAGCTCTTCCGCATCAACCCGCAGAGCAGGAAAACCGATGTCAACGCGGCCCTCGCATTTATCCGCTATACCCTGCGTCGCCACGCGATCGTCTTTCTCATGACCGACCTCGTCGACAACAACTACGAAAAAGGCATGAAGCAGCTCAACAACCGCCACGATTTCGTGCTTGTGCACATCAGCGATCCGCTTGACAAGGCGCTCCCGCAAAGCGCGCTGCTCGACCTCGAAGAACCAGAAACCGGCCTGCGCCTTCTGGTCGATGCCGCAAGCCGGGGCACGGTCGAACGATACCGCCTGGAGCAGGCCAGGCAGCTCGACGAGCTGAGGCACAAACTTCGCAGGATGCGCATCGATACGATATTCCTCGATACCGACCGTTCCTTTATCAGCGACCTCAACTCTTTTTTCCGGTACCGTGAGCGGAAGGTCTGACAACCGTCCGAAGCCGTGGCTGCAGCCTCTGCTGTTCATGCTGGTGCTCCTGGCCGGGCCCTGCTGCGCCGTTTCCGCCCGGGCCGAAAGCCTTCCCGCGATATCGGTTTCCATTTCACCCGACACGGTGCTCGTCGGGGACCGCGTCAGGTGCTCCATCCGGGTGGAACATCGCAACAGCGAATCCGCTTCGATCGAAGGGATCGATTCGCTTGCCCTCAAGCCGTCGGTGATCATGGGGGCAAGGACAACCGGGACCGTTTCCGGACCCGGCACCCGCCGGGATGTTTTCGAATACGAGGTCGCCGTCTTTGCCAGGGAGAGGCTGGCCTGTCCGCCTTTCACCGTGGTCCTGCGCAGCAGCGACGGGGCCGTCATGAACCGGTTTCCCGTGCATGCGCCGAAAGCGGTTATCGTCAAGGCGCTCACCGATTCTTCCATGCACGATCTCAGGCCGCCCAAGCCTCCCGTCAGGCCGGAAATGCCGCTTCTCCTGCTGCTTCCCTTTTTCTTCACGGTTTTCGGTATCGCCCTTGCCATACTCCTGCTGCTCTTTTTCCTGAAACGTTCGGTGCGCAGGAGCGCCGAACGGATAGATCCCGGGCAGGTCGCCCTGCGCAAGCTCCGCAAGCTTTCCTCGAGGCTGTCCGGCGGCATGCCGCCCCCGGCCTGTTATGAAGAGCTCAGCAATATCCTTCGCTCGTTCCTCGAGAACCATTTCCGGATCAGGGCGCTCGAAGCGGTAACGCAGGAAATCGAGCGCGACCTCGAAAAAATCGGCACAGCGGACCTCGACACCGTCATGACCCTGCTCAGGCAGGCCGACCTGGTGAAATTTGCCGACAGCCGTCCGGAACTCGACGAATCGCGCCAGTCGCTGCAGAAAGCCGAAGAGTTCATTCGGGCCGCCCGAACGGAAAAAACACAGGCATAACCTCCCTCCATATCCCGATATACAACCCGCTATCGTTTTTCTCTTGAAGCGTGGCGAACCTCCCGAAGGTTCATGATTTCCGCTACTTCAAACTTTTCAACTGTAGCTGCGGGCGCCGGTCGTAAACGGACGATGTCGGGGAAATAGCCGAGCCTTCCGTGAAGTTCCGCCATCGCTACAGACCAGATTGCCGTATAGCCCGCAGGAACGGCAACGATTCCTGAAGCCTGCCACTGTTCCGGCGACAGGTCGATTTTGTCGATAGTCCTTTCAATATTGGCAACAAACATCCGATCTGAAAGTGGGAAGTGGGGAATGAAGGACTGAGGACTGAGGACTGAGGACTGGGGCGTGGAAAGTGGAAAGTAGAAAGTGGGGACTGGGAACTGGGAAGCCCCGGAGGGGCGGATGTTAACGGAGGGCGGACATTCCTGTCCGCCATTTTTATTGTGCATCGAAACGCTTCGCGTGCGATAAGATATGATCGGCATAATATTGGGAGCGATAGACGATAAGATTAGCGCGTTCACCGAGTCGCAATACGCTTTGGGCGCGATAAGATATGAATCTTTACCATTCTTCTCTTGGTCGAGTATTCCGGGCGGAAAGTCGCAATACGCTTCGCGTGCGATAAGATTATGATCGAGCTCGTGTTCATCACCGGGAACAGCCTGTGCATTGTCGCAATACGCTTCGCGTGCGATAAGATATGATCTCGGTTCGTCCGCAAATTGGGATAACAAACGTACCTCTATGTCGCAATACGCTTCGCGTACGATAAGATATGATCAGTCTTCAGGTTGTCGTCTTGCAGGCTCAGGGCAAAAGTGTCGCAATACGCTTCGCGTACGATAAGATATGATCCCAGTGGCAGACCACTGAACAGAGTATGCAGCAGAAAGTTGCAATACGCTTCGCGTACGATAAGATATGATCAGGAGAACTGACATGGCATTACACAACGAATTACCAGAGTCGCAATACGCTTCGCGTGCGATAAGATATGATCTGGAAAGACCGTATTCGATACCTGCGTATGGATAGGCCGCTTGTCGCAATACGCTTCGCGTACGATTAGATATGATCGATCTGCTCAACGCGACGAACAACAACGCAGGGAAGTATTAGTTGCAATACGCTTTGCGTACGATAAGATATGAACACCAACGCTCTGTTCTACGGCAACCCTTCGACTGATCCGGTCGCAATACGCTTTGCGTACGATAAGATATGATCGGAGAGAAGGGTAATAGGTAATGGGTAATGATGTTTGGGATGTCCCTGGATTGAGAAGCAAACAGAATTTTGATTTAGCTCAGCAGGAGAGTCATGATGGGAAATGCTGGGGCTGCGACCTGGGATGTGGAATGTGAGACGTGGGATGTTTTGAGCCCCGGAGGGGCGGCATGTCGGTAGCCTAGGGTGAAGCCCCTGGAATGAGAAGCCAACAAGAGTTGGGTTTCGCCCCGGAGGGGTGTGATGTCAAAGGGGGGCGGACAATCTTGTCCGCCATTTTTTTTGCATCGATACGCTTCGCGTGCGATTAGATATGGTCGTGAACGAATCGGCGATGACGATTTACCACAATATGAAGTCGCAATACGCTTCGCGTACGATAAGACAATAAGATATAATCGCGATGACATCCACCCTTTTCCTTACTGCGCGAACTATAAGGTCGAAGCAGAATATGAGATCTGTTCTGTCATCCTGAACGTAGCATAGCGTAGTGAAGGATCCATCTTCTTATTCATAAAAGGGTTATGGATTCTTCGTCCGATTACGTCGACCTCAGAATGACAATCAGCGCCAAACCGTATCACTACCATTAATCGACAGAGTGATAAAGCAATTTGATTCGCTTCCGTCACAATACGTTAAGTGCAACAGATGGCGGACATTCCTGTCCGTCATTGTCATTAATCCTCCCCTCCAATACGCTTTGCGTACGATAAGATATGATCGTTTATCAATCCTCGGAATGTCGGGAGTATGGAGGCCCGCATGGTCGCAATACGCTTCATATACAAAAAGATATGATCAATCTCAACCTTCAAGCCATGGCAGACTTTAAATCTTACGAGTCGCAATACGCTTTGCGTACAATAAGATATGATCGATGCCAACGATTAAAGAACTGTTTGACGCGGAGAGGTCGCAATACGCTTTGCGTACGATAAGATATGATCCCGAGTTTCCCGAAGTTCGAAGATGTGATCAACATGAGGTCGCAATACGCTTTGCATACGATAAGATATGATCTGTGATAAACAAGTATTACTGCGTGACTTTCAAAAAAATGTCGCAATACGCTTCGCGTGCGATAAGATATGATCATATAGCCGAGTATTACTACTACATGCGGCTTAGGGAGTCGCAATACGCTTCGCGTGCGATAAGATATGATCTATGCCGGCTACTCGCTTTTTACGGCACATGCGAAAACAGATAGTCGCAATACGCTTCGCGTACGATAAGATATGATCACACCCACCAGAGAAGTATTACAGCATTCAGGGGCTTGATAACCAGGTCGCAATACGCTTCGCGTACGATAAGATATGATCTGTACCTCAGGAAAACCGCATCTGATAAGGGCTGCTGGAGCGAAAACCGGAGGATCTGTATTGTTCAGTAATGTCAAAGGACAACGTACTGTTATTTATAGTGAACTGCAATTGTATTGTATAGAATAATAACGAGTTATGCAACATCCTGAGGATAATCGCGCAGGCGTATCTCTCTAACATCTCGTTTCATATGCCGATAATGCCATTTTCAACTGATTTTAGACATCATGAAAAATAACCTCCGGTTCTACTATTCCGTTCTGAAGGGTTCATAGATCGTTCTTGTTCCTGCAAGCACCTCGCTCAGTTTTTGAACCTGCATTTCAAGGTGAAGGCGAATGTTCATGGCTTTGCTGGTGAGTGGGTCGTGATCCTCATCCCACATACGTAGCAAAAACATCGACCGCTTAATAATGACTGCAACATAAGATCAACGGAGGGCGGACATTCCTGTCCGTCATTTTCATTGATTCCCGCCTCCAATACGCTTTGCGTACGATAAGATATGATCGAAAGCAAGCCGATCGATGACGAGCTGACCTCCCACAGTCGCAATACGCTTCGCGTTCAACAAGACAATAAGATATAATCGCGGTGACATACACCCTTTTCCTTACTACACGAACTATAAGGTAGCAAAAGGATATGAGATCTGTACTGTCATCCTGAACGTAGCATGGCGTAGTGAAGGATCCATCTTATTTTTCAAAAAAGGGTTATGGATTCTTCGTCCGATTACGTCGGCCTCAGAATGACAATCTGTAACAAATCGTATCACTACCAGTAACCGACAGAGCGTTAAAGCAATTTGACTCGCTTGCTTCACAAAACGTATTAAGTGCAACGGAGGGCGGGGACATTCCTGTCCGCCATTTTTATTGATACACTCTCCTACAATACGCTTCGCGTGCGATAAGATATGATCTTAAGGTACATGTCATTTTTCCAAAGATGCCTTTCGGACAGTCGCAATACGCTTAGCGTGCGATAAGATATGATCAAATTACTCCGGCCTTTCTGCGGTCAACGTGGCAGACTTGAAGTCGCAATACGCTTTGCGTACGATAAGATATGATCACGATTCAAGCTTTGGCAATGCAGCCCTCTTTTATCTCAATCGCAATACGCTTCGCGTGCGATAAGATATGATCGACTATTTCACGGCGGCGGTAATTGCAATCAAAGCGTTAAAGTCGCAATACGCTTTGCGTACGATAAGATATGATCGAAGTAAAAACAACCAACAATTTTCCAAGGGAGATGTCGCAATACGCTTCGCGTGCGATAAGATATGATCTAAGGCTTCCGAATATCCGAAACGGTTTGTCTCACTTTCGTCGCAATACGCTTCGCGTTCGATAAGATAAGATCCAGTGGCAGGACATGAAGCAGGACCAGAGCGTGACGCTAAGTCGCAATACGCTTCGCCTGCGATAAGATATGATCGCGCAAGGAAAGCCCCTATCTGTTCGAGCCATCGGCTGGTGGTCGCAATACGCTTCGCGTGCGATAAGATATGATCGAATTACACTTCCGCTTGCGAAGCTGGAGATGATGAGTCGCAATACGCTTCGCGTGCGATAAGATATGATCAAACACGAAGGAAAAACATGTTGCTATGGTTAACTATCAGCCGCTGAAAGTCGCAATACGCTTCGCGTGCGATAAGATATGATCCGTTGAACATCGTCAGGTGCCGACAGCGAAATTTTTGTCGCAATACGCTTCGCGTGCGATAAGATATGATCTCACTGGTTCCGGTTATAACATGGATGGAATCGTCCAGGTCGCAATACGCTTCGCGTGCGATAAGATATGATCTCGATTTATGCAGTCTCTTTCGCTGAGGCAGACCAGCTGTCGCAATACGCTTCGCGTGCGATAAGATATGATCAAATTGATGTCAACCTCTGGTACCATCTCAATTCAGTCGCAATACGCTTCGCGTGCGATAAGATATGATCTGATGTAGCCCCTCCATGGATAGCATCTGTGGAAAGACGCGTCGCAATACGCTTCGCGTGCGATAAGATATGATCGCTACTGTGTTTTCTGCCGCGTCTCCAGACATCAAAAGTCGCAATACGCTTCGCGTGCGATAAGATATGATCAAAGGGGGTCAAAATGAGCTGGAATTATTATGAAGAATTGTCGCAATACGCTTCGCGTGCGATAAGATATGATCTTTTTGATGGACAAGAGAATGCATGGCGTTCTTGTCAAAACTGGTCGCAATACGCTTCGCGTGCGATAAGATATGATCTGTACCTCTGGAAATCCGCATCTGATAAGGGCTGCTGGAGCGAAAACCGGAGGATCTGTTTTTTTCAGTAATGCCAAGGGACAACGTACTGATATTTATCGGATTCAACATCTGTATGTTATCGAATTATATCGATTTATGCAATAACCTGAGGTTAATCATCATGAATATGAACTATAACTCCTTTATTGGTAGGCGTTAACTCTCTTAATCGGGAGCGTTTCATCATTATGAAAACTATCCTCCGGTTTTCACCATTCAGTCCTGTACGGTTCATAGAGGGTTCGTGTTCCAGCAAGCACTTCCCTGAGCTTTTCGACCTGCATTTCTATATGACGGCGTATGTTCATGGTTTTGCCGCTCAGCGGATCGTGATCCTCCTCCCACATGCGCTGCTCGAATACTTCAAGAAATTTTTTCCTGGCGTCGTCGGTAAGAAAGCAACCGCTTCTGTCTTTTCGGTAATAGAAATCCTTGTGCCGCAGAATACTTTTGTTCAGCGTATAGAGCGTCAGCGAATCGATGATTGTTCTGAACTCTTCGACAAGATCATTAATGAGTGCAGGGTTTCCCTTGTCTTCCGCATGGAGGAAGCCGATATAGGGATTGGAGAAGCTCAGAAATATTGCAGAACTTTCTGCAGTTGCTGATTATCCTGCAGCTGCCTTTCGAGACTTTTGCTGCGGTATGTCTTTTCTGATCCCTCCTCGAACTCACGTAAAATAGTTGCTACATCTTTCGAGTAATTAATCAGTGAAGTATTTGAGTCTATATTTTGGTAGTCTTGCGTACGGACGAGAAAATTTGACAGGCTCATCACCTGCATTGTTGCGATCAGCAGGTTTCTATAATACCATAACAGCGAATAATCTCTTTTCTGCTGATATAGATTCGAGAACATTCTCGGAAACCATAAAACTCTGCTGAGTTCGGTGCCATAGAGCATGTCATCGCTGTGTTCATTTTTGACAGGAATTTTATGCTTGCCTAGATCAGGAAGGGCGGCTATGGTTTTCCATTGGCTGTCAAAGGTTGCAAGAGCATGGAGTAAACGATGAACCTCGTCATTCTGCGCAACGGCTTGATTTGCATTACCTGGAGATTCCATATCCAGGGCAACAAAGGAAAAAGGTTGAGCATCATAACTGACGGTAACCCCTACCTCTTTACACAACAAATCAAGAATGTGAATGCTCACAGCTGTCAATGATTTACTTGTCTCGGATTCAGACGAGTAACAGGAATCATGCCGGATTGAAAAAGCCAGATCAATGGCTTCTTCTGGTGTCGAACAGTCGAAAATATATGCAGTTGCGACGAGTGTGACGCCATGCCGGTAGAAATAGCTTTCGAAAGAAATCCTGTTTCTGCCATTTGATGGTTTCGGCCAGGCAAATGATATGCTGTTGTTCAGTGATTTGCGGAAAGGTGCCCTGCAACGAAAGGCATGATTGGCCGTGGTTGCCGGATCTGTACTTACGGGATCAATGCCATTGAAGTAGTATTTCCAGAACCAGTTGCACATTTTTGTTTTTTTCTCATCGATCATCCACGGGTTCGTCCAGGACGATTTTTGCGAACTGAACGATATGACGGTGTTCCTGTAATCCGGTGCAGTGACCGGAAAGAGAAATGCTGCTCCGGAAGGTAACGGTTTATCGAAGAGCTGGAAAAAGGTTTTTGTCCAGATAAACGAGACTTTCAATTTGTTTACTTTCATTTGAAATCCTCTGGTTATTCAGTAGATTTAATTGACTTCGTTTTGCGAGGACTGCGGTCCGACAGGATTGCACCACTCTATTTGAGCTGGATTCCTTGGACGGTTCCTCCCCCACGGGGGAGGTTTTTTATTCGCTCAACGTCGGGTAAAAAATAGAAGCGTTTGCTTGCTCCATATCAAGTTCTCCTTTCTTGACCCGTTGAGGGTTATCGATATATCCTTTTTTCTCCCACTCAATTGAAACCAGGCTTTTCCCCTTTCGGCTATTCTGGAGATAATCCAGTATTGCTGGCAGCGGAGTTGTTTCATTATCGTTAATCTCATTGAAGCTTTCCATCTGATCCAGTGCATCGATCTGCCAGAGTATTTTCACGGAAGGAATGATCCATAAGGCATCTTTGGCGTGGGAATCACTTTCGATCAAAAAAGCTTTTTTACCTGTTGAACGTACGGACACTTTTTTTAACCGGTAGTCAGTCATGCCTTTATTGATAGCTTTCTTGAGCAGTGTTTCCGGATTATCCCCTTCGCTATATGATAAACGGTACGTTATCTCTTTATATGACCAGACAATCACTTTAGATAGCAGCCATATCACATAAATCGAAAAAGCAAGAAAGATTCCCGTAATCACCGAAAACCACCACATCATGACCATATCGGAAAACCCATACCCGTACAGATAATCCCTTTTGCCATAGGATGTGAAATGCTCTGTCAAAAACGGATACAGCCACCTGGCCATGAAAAGCGATAATGTTATGGCGACAACCCAGAACCGAAGGTCGGTTATTTTATCTCCCTTAGTCCATTCCGGAATCTTTTCTTTCAATTGCGAAGGGATAAATGAAGTCCAGGCCAGTATCAACCCTGCAACGATAATTATGATAAATCCCGGAACCATGAGAAAAGAGACTGCATTCTGTAGTGCCCCTAATATTTCATGTTCACCGAAAGCATTGACCTGGAATTCATGTGTTTCTGTCAGGCTGCCGTCTTTGTGTTTGCCTTTTGACCAGCCATCATAAAAGACATTAAAAACCAGAAGATGCTTTCCCGGGATTACCTGATCCGATGCTTTGATATTGATGCCATATACTTCCGATGTTCCTGGTTTGATGATTTTTTTGTCGGGGTAGATAAGAGTCTTCTCGAATGCAGATAAAAAATTTGAGCCGTAAAAGGTGGGTCTGACCTTTATGAAAGATGCGTGCTCAGCCAGTTCGATTTTCCTGATTGCAAGCAGAGTATCGGATTGATTTTTTATAACCAGATAAACGTACCCCGGACGAAAATCATTAAGTTCATTCATTGTCGAATGAACAGTGACTGCCGCGATTTGCGGAGAGTCTACTGCTTTTTCCGGAGCATCTCCCAAGGCAACTGCGGCAATAAAACAGCTGATGATCAGTGCAGCGAGCAAACTTCTCATCATAGGACCTCCGCAGTTCAGTGTTTAATGCTCTATGGACCAGTAGGTGATAGTGATAGATATAATTTAATCATATCATGTTTTTCTGTTTAATAATTACTCTGTTTACCTGAAAAATTCTGTACATTTTTTTCAGGTATTTCCTTTCCTGATTTTTGGCTGAATCCCTTGCTATAGTTATCTGTTCAGCTATGTGCCTTTTTAACCGCAGTTTGAAGACATAGAGCAACATCATCAAACTTTGACTCGATTATGCTCGAAGAAATTCAAAAACCGAAAAAGCTGTCCATAAATTTAGAGGCAATCTCACCTGTTTGGACAGGCGGTGACGTTCCCGGTTCAGTTGACAGGCTTCATGAAACCGGCATCATAGGCAGCCTTCGCTGGTGGTTCGAAATTCTTGTGCGGGGAGTTGGTGGTACAGTAAAAAGCCCAACAGATAATCCACCGGAATTGAATCTTGAACAATATTCTAAGATGACGGATGAAGAGAAACGTGATCCATATAAACTAAAGGAAGCCGGGCTGTGCGAAGTATCATTGATATTTGGAGCGACCAACTGGAAAAGAAGATTTAGGCTCGAAATTCAGACACCGGATAATGCGGGAAAATCAAGCGATAAAGGTTATTTGGGCAATTTCACTTTGCACTTCACACCATTGACGGACAATCTGCAAATATACAATCCTGACGTTATTGAAGGATTGGTGAAGTTCATTGCTGATTGGGGTGCACTTGGCGCCAAGGGCAAACCAATCCTGGGTTCAGGTTTGATCAGAACGGAGAAGCCCATTGACACAAAGCCCATGATAACATATCTCGAAAATATTTCCGGGTCTGCCCATGATCAACATCTTCCTTCTCTCGGCAATATGTTTTTCGTTACAGTCGGGCCAAAGAATTTAAGGAAGTTTGATCGAGATGAGTTGTCAATTCTGAAAGATTCCCTTGAAGAGAGCTGCAATTTCATAAGGGGCACAACGCAGAAAGCGACATGCATTCGGATGTGCGGACCATATCAGGATACACGGGGAAATAACCTGATCAGGCTTTGGGGCTGGCTCCCGGAAGACAGTTATGACAAATTGAGCCGTAATGAAGCAACAGACCAAATATGTCAATGCCTGAAACAGAACTACATCGTGAAGCCTGAAGATTGGATTGCATGGGACAGCATACAATCCCTGGGGAAAATCGGGTTTCTGAAAAAAATGTTTGTGATAAAGGAGAGCGGGTTATGACGAATGATATCTATGACTTGACTGCCTTTCAGCTACAAAAAATCAAACCGATGCTTTCTGAAGTAGATGTTATCGGGAATGGATTTTCAGAAGGGAAATCGAAAAAAGTCGTTAATGGCAATATTGAAAAAGAGATATCCAAAATTCCAAGTCATGACCTTCATGTTGCTGACCTCTGGTTTGAAGCAAATATAACTGAAGAAACAAAAAAGAAATACACCGCCATTACAACGTCAATACGTAGTGAATGGAAACATCGGGTCAATAATATTGACGGCAGGGACTTGCTTGATACTTTCAACGTAATGCCGGATTGCAATTCATTTGTCAACTTGCCTCCTTACAGCTTCATGCTGAAATTTCTGTTTACCCTCCGTAAACCCTATTTAAGCCGGGACGAAGAGGAGTTCTACCTCCTTGACAATCCTCTCAGGAAGGAGAAAGTGTTCAGGATGCCCATGATCACTTCGACCAGTTGGAAAGGAGCGCTCCGATATACTTTCTGGCAGAATGGATTGAACGAAAATGATGAAGTCGTTCAGCGACTCTTCGGTAACGATCGCGAATGCAGTGATACTGAAATGTTCCATGCCGGTCGCCTTCACTTCTACCCTTCGTTTTTTGATCAAACGCGCTTCGACATCATCAATCCGCATGACAGGAAAACCGGGAAAACCACGGAGAGGGGACCGATTCTACTCGAAGCAGTTCGAACAGGCGAGAGCGCTGATTTCACATTGACCTATATTCCCTTGTTTGCCGGTGCTGATATCGAGAAAGAATTCAAAACGGATATCGAAATGCTTACAGAAGGCATATGTACTATGATGACAAAGTATGGGTTCGGCGCTAAAACGAGCAGCGGATTTGGGGTATCATTAAACCGGATCAGCGATGGTTACCTGAAGATGCTTTTGCCTGCTCAGAAAACTTTAATGCCTTTAAGTTTCAAGTCGCTTAAAGACCTGAAGAAGGTAATTCAAAAGTCATTGAAATCCTTGAAAGGGGAAGCGGTATGAGTCAAAGTTTCTTGAAACCTGCAGATGAAAAGAGAAAAGCGATTCTTCTGCTTGAAACACTTGGTTTGATCCATGACTTGGGTAAGCTGGATAATGCGTTCATCAAGAATCAGTCAACAGAGTGCAAGGTTAAGCACGAAAAAAAAGAACAATATGACTCCAGGGATTTTTTCAGGGCAAAACTGAGAGAGTATAAAAAAGCTCTTCCTGAACATATACCGTTTGAGATCGAAAAACTGATCGGTTATATGCACGGGATCGCTCACTTTGACAAGGAAACAGAAGCAAAGAGCGAGCCTGAAAAGTCTTATGAGACCCAGCCATATTTGCAAACCTTCATAAGTACTCCGTTTGGATATGATGTCGGCAAGGTTGCCGTTGGAAAAGAGAATGGTATAACAGCAATACGCACAAATCTTCCTTTGAGTTTAGCCCGAATCCATGACGCCATTTCTGAAGCAGGAACGAGAAGAGCTTGGTTTAAGGAAATGCGGGAAGGCATGAAAAAAGGAATAGCCGACACCCAGAGGCCGATTAATGATGTTACGCTTTGGGAGTGGGGTTATCTGGTTGCGTCCTTGACAAAAGCGGCTGCCCGATATCTCTTATTTTTTGAAGGTAGTGTTTTACCTCCATTTGAAGAATTGCCTTTTCAGACACTTCGTGTCTGTCTCGATAAACTTTCCCTTTTTGCAGAAAGTGATAAAGTTACCGATTTGCTTGGCAGAAAAGGTGCAATAGACTATGTGCTCTCGATTATACAGGATAAGATTGAATTCGAATGGGTTCTCGGTAACAGAATTTATCATGACGAAACAGGTGATTACTATCTTCTGCCACAACTGACAAATGAGGAATTGAATGAACTTAAAGGTGAAATAAGGAAAATTTTCAAGGATGAGCTTGCTGAGGATTTCCTGCCGACAGTAAGAACAGGAGAAAGAGTCACGGCAAAAGAGCTTGATCCAAAAAATCAACAAGCAGATGCGATAAAACGCCTTATTGTTGATCCGAGGGAAGATAGTCTTGTTGAATCCCCGGTTCATACGGATGACCATCCCCACCTTTTTTTTGACGATTGGGCTGCAGAACGCCCCGCAAACGCAGAGATATGCAGTGTATGCGGTCTCAGACCTGTTGGCTCACCGAAGATAGACAGCAATCATGACAAGGAGCTCAAGTTCCCTGAATGGGCTACAGAAAAAAAAGCCAGGGAACGTCATGTTTGCCGAGTATGCCTTAGCCGAAGAGGTCGTCGGGCAGAATTCTGGGCTGAAACAAATGATAGTTTGTCGGGCACAACGATCTGGAGCGACGAAGTCACCGATGACCGGGGAAAGATAGCGCTTTTCGTTGGCATCTTCGGGCTAAAGGACTGGCTGAATGGATCAGTGCTTGTTTCTACTCGGTTATCGGATACTAAAGCTAAAAATCCATCTCCATCAAGATTGTTCAGGATCAACGAAACGACTTCCATGTTCTGGAAAAACGTTTCTGATACCTTTGTCCTTAACAATAAAAATTCGGAACGCTACCGGTTGCGGTTTATGCCAGTAAAAGATTATCCGCCAAAGGGTTTGGGAGCATTTCATACCTATGAGCTTGAATATCGAGGCATCACGGTTTCATGTGTCTGGAATCGAGAAAAGGAAGGGCATTTTCTGTCGACTGAAAATCTCTCCGTCCTGGCGAATCGATACGGCATGAAACATGAAAACCTGTTAAAAAAAGGACTTAAACCCGGCCGTTATTCATGCTATCATCCATCCTCTTACGGGCGGAAGGGCGGCAAATTAAAGAGTGTAGATATTGTCAGTGTGGAATATTCGACAGAATACGTTCCTGTAATTCCGCTTGTTGAAGAGCCTGCTCTATGCATGAGCCTTCTTCCAGCAGATTCGGCACTGAATGCTGCTGAAACGGTCATCGATCGATATCGGACCGAGATGAATAAAATACAGGACCGTCTGCCGATGGGCATCGGGCTTGTATTTTTTCCGAGCCGCACACCACTGAGGGCAGTCCTGGAGGCAGGCAATGCCATGCGGAAGATGCTCGATTCGAAGCATAACGAGACTTGGATTGTGGAAAGCAATAGCAACGAAGCTGATGCTTCGCGATTGACGCTCAAATTTGACAATGGCAGGTCAATTACTTACGCCGCATCGTATGGTGAAGAAACAATAAACGAAGATCCCTGGTACCTGTGGAGCCTCGATGCAGACAATATCGGTCAACCGATAAAAATTTCAGAACTCGACAAAAGTAAGACGATAAAGATCTATCCGGGGCGATTCGATTTCGAATTTCTCGATACCTCCGGGCGCAGATTCGATATCTGCTACGACGAAGATGGCAAAAGAAATCGGCGAACTCGTCCGTTTTATCTGGTTGATTTCGATCGCCTGAACAGAATCTGGGGGCATTTTCGTTACCTGAGCACTTCGCAGATTCATCAAGTGACCAACCTGATTGAGACGAAACGTGCCGAGTGGTTGACATCAGGACGACGAGCGGAGGTAAAGCGTGACAATGTGTTTTACCAGTTCGTTCAGGATACCCTGGCCAACGCTCTTTGGCCGAAAGAGCATCAGTGGTATAAAAAAATAGATGAAAAAAATCGGGAAGAGCTTGTCGACGCCGGTTACTCCGGAGAACTTGCCGATCTGGTTGAACTTCACATGACAATTCTGAAAAGCCCGTTAAACGAGGAGCAAGAAGCATGAGAGATAAATATCAGCGACTGACTTACCTGTTCATCTGCATCGATCCTGTTCACGTCGGAAGCGGAGGCTACCGGCTTGGCCGGGTGGATAACAGCATTGCCCGGGAACCAGGCACAAATCTTCCCAAGATACCCGGTACCAGTCTCCACGGTGCAGCCAGGGCATATGCAGCATCGTTGCAGGGAACTCCTTCCTGTGCGGGGCAAGGCGGAAACGAGAGAGTATCTTCGGAAGCGACAGACGAGATTGCTGACAGCGCAAACAGCAAAATGATGGAAAAGTCTAAAAAAAATCATTGCGGTAAATGTCCCGTCTGCTACACTTTCGGTTATACCAGCGGCAACGATGAACAAGCAGCCTATTCAGGTACCGTGAACGTATTCGATGCTCATATCATGTTTTTTCCGGTGCACTCCATGGCCGGACCGGTTTGGATGACGACGCGATCGAAGCTTCATGAGATGGGGGTGGTAATGAATCCATTATCTGATGAAAGTAAAGCTGATAAAGTACTTACGACATTGGATTCATCGGAAATTACCGAAGGCTATATCAATCTCGGATGGTTAGTCCTGCATGCAAAGAGAGTGGAGTTGAACTTAGATGATATATCAGGAAAATTCAAGCTGGCTGAAAATCAAGGAACAAATTATAATCGCTGGACCGAGATTAAAAAACGGATCGTTATCGTGCCGGAACATCTGTTCAGCCCGATTGTGAACTCGAACCTTGAAGTGCGTACTTCCGTTGCCATCGATCCGGAAAGGGGAGCGGCGGTTGATGGGGCGCTTTTTACTTATGAGGCTTTGCCACGTACTACTGTCCTTGCCGCTGAAGTTGTTATTGATGATTACCGGAATAACTTTCCTGCAATGAAGCAGACGAGTGAGGCAAAAACAGCTAATCCAGCATGGTGTTTCCCGCAAGATGTCCTCGATGCAGGTTTTGGCCTTATTGAATGGCTCGGGGTCGGAGGTATGGGTACACGAGGTTTCGGACGAATGGCAATTCTTGGCAAAAGCGAAGAATCATTTAAAACCGGTTCCGAGGAAAAACAATCGCTTATAGTTGCGGAGACAGGAGCATGAACGAAATGACAAACATGATCAACCTCGATTACCTTGCTGCGCAGTCAGCACAGGAACTTGCTGCTCGACACAACAAGAAAACATTTAATGTTGAAACCGCAGCGACAAAGGCTCTTGGTGTTCTGCAGGAAAATGGTGTCTATGGTTGTTTTCTCTATCTTCTCGCCAAAGAGGACAATGTTGGTAAATTCTTTTCAATACAGCTGCTTAAGCTGCTTAAGCTGTGCCTGTTAACTCCTCTCTCCGGAGAGGCAGATCCTGTAAACGCAGAAGAGATATTGGATTATATCAATAAACATGTCTCCACCGCTTCACTTAACAAATTGATGCTGGTAAAGGAGATATTGGAGAAGGTACTGATCTATACGAGGTATGGGGCGAAAGCCAAAGAATAGCTGATAGTTGATAATCTTCACAAGAAGGAGAATACATGACCTGGCAAGCCTATCATGTCAGATTCCGTCTTTGTTCGCCAATGCATATAGGTAATGGGAAGACGGGAAACCTTCAACGTTCCTATAGTTTTGTTACTGGCAGAGTTTTCTGGGGTGCACTTGCAATGCGCATAACCAGAAACAGCCCTGAATTATTGAATGAGAAAGGTCACGAAGCATACAGGATTGTTGGAGAGCAAATCCATAATGAGATCGCTTTCACATACTTTTATCCGACGCTTCGAAGATCTGACGGAACGGATGAAGTCCTGTGGCCTTGGCACAAGCCAGAGCATTTCAGGCGCAGGGTTCTAAGAGGTTACGCCTCCACAGCTCTTTCCTATCCCGCACAGTCAGCTGAAGAAGCCTCACTTCACGAAACTGAGTTTATTTCTCCATGGACCATTGAAGAAACTCCACAACAGGTGTTTCTGACTGGTTATGTTTTCATCAAGGACGGGTTGAACTTAAAATGGCGACCCGCTCTCGAACGACTTCAGTTCGGTGGTGAACGATCATACGGCTGGGGCGACGTTTACCTGGAAGAGTGTTCGCTTCTTAAAGGTGTAGTTGAGTTATTTAACGGGAAAGCTCAATTCATTGATGGGCAAGAACCGATTATCAGATATGAAGAAGGTACGGATATGCGACTGTTCGCGCATACGAAAGCAGACAGCGTTGAAGCCCATGGAAATATTGAGCCTCTTGTTGGGCGTGAATGGAGAGCTGATTTACCACAAAACCACTATGCCGGACAATATCTTGCTTATAATAGTGTTTGCTTTACTCCCGGCAGTAGACTGCTCAAACCTTGCGATTTTCGCATAGGTAAATATGGTGTGTGGGAAAAATAGTTCATATGATTTAAATCGAGTAAATGATTCAAATAGAATCGATTGGTGTTATTGATTAGACATATGTGAACCGTTTTAATTGAAACGCCATGCGCATTACCCTCGAGCTTTCGCATCGAAACCATTCGGTGACATTACCAATCAACAACTCCTATCTTCTTTCCTCCCTCATCTACAATATCGTTGACAGAAGTTCGAGCGAGTATGCGGCACGGTTGCATGAGCAGGGTTACCCGCTGCAGAACAGGGCATTCAAGCTGTTTACTTTTTCACCTCTCTATCCCTCAAACCACCGGAAATGGGTGATGCACGACAACGGAACGATGAGCACGGGATCGCGACAGCTGCATTTCACCATATCCTCTCCGAAGGAAGAGTTTATCGAACATCTTGTGGTCGGGCTTCTGCATGAGCCTCTGGTGTCGGTCGGAAAGGAGCGGTTCAGGGTGGAGACCGTGCGCAAGCTCGATCCTCCTGAATTTTCCGGGGATATGCGCTTCATCATGCTGTCGCCGCTGGTGTGCTCCATAAAGCCGGATCATGAAAAAAATCCACAGTATCTCTATCCCGGTGATCAGGAGTTCGAAAGGGTGTTGCTGGAAAATCTCTGCCGGAAATACCATGCGCTGCATGGCAGGGAATATGCCGGTGACCCATCCGGTTTCGCGTTTACCATCGACCAATTGTATGTCGCCAAGATGGGCGGCAGGGTGCAGAAACTCATAACATTGAAGGAAGGCCGTTCAGACGAAATCAAAGTCAGGGGCACCCTTGCTCCTTTCCGGCTTGAGGCGCCGAAGGAGCTGACGGAGATCGGCTACGAGTGCGGATTCGGGGAAAAAAATTCCCAGGGGTTCGGCATGGTGAAAGTCGATATGCATTGATGAGGATATTTCCTATCCGTACTTTTCTATTAGTCCACTCGCCATCGCTATGTGCGCAAACTCTTTTCATGCTTGAGATGATTGCTCGTATATGGCGAAAGATCGTATTTTTTCAACGTATCTTGCAGACATGCCATTGCGGGGGTTTATCGGCAATTGAACCGCCTGAGCAGTGTTTCAGTGTGCTGCTCACGACAGCTTCAAGATTGCATGTCCGGATGCTGATAACTTTCCGCCTTTCAGAACAGATATAACGAAGTTCCATGCAGGAATGGTTTTCGCAGATACCCCGTATCGAAGTGGATGAACCCAGATGGTTCCTGCTGGTGCCGTTGATGGTGGCGGCATTTCTGTTCCTCCGCTGGAGGGAGAAGCGGGGTTCGTATCCGGTCATGCAGTTTCCCGGCCTCGAAAAGCTCAGGGATGCTGGATTCGGCGCCAGCCGCGCCGTGATTACGCTTCCCCGGTGGCTGCGCTGGGGGACGCTGCTGCTGTTTCTCACCGCCCTGTCCGGACCGAGGCTCCTGGTGCGCCAGTCGGAAGCCGAATCGAAAGGCATCGATGTGATGCTTGCGCTCGATGTTTCGGAATCGATGTTGCAGAAGGACTTCGCCGGTGAAAGCAGGCTCGATGCCGCGAAAAAGGTTGCACGCAGCTTCGTGCTCCGTCGGACGAACGACAGGATCGGGCTCGTGGTGTTCAGGGGCAGGGGGTACACCCAGTGCCCGCTCACGCTCGACCACGAAGTGCTGGCCATGCTGATCGACCGTCTCTCCCCGGACCTCATCCAGGACGACGGAACGGCGATAGGCACCGCCATCCTCATTTCGCTCAACAGGCTGAAGTCCTCGGAATCGCAGCACAAAGCCGTGATCCTGATAACCGACGGTGAGAACAATACCGGCGAAGTCTGGCCCTCGACGGCCGCGGAGCTCGCCCTGCACAACGGCATCAGGATTTACGCCATCAATGCCGCTTTCGCGGTGGCCGGTGATCGCGCCGGGCCTACCGGCCAGGGCGAAAGCCACAAAACCATCGACGACGAGACCCTGAAATCGATAGCGAAAATGACCGGCGGGGAGTATTACCGGGTCGAGGACCCGTCCGCAATGCAGAGGACGGTCGCGGCGATAGACAGGATCGAGAAGAAGCGGCTGACGGGGCATATCGAGGAGCACCGTTCGGGCCTGTTCTTCCAGCTGGTTTATTCAGCCCTCGTCCTGCTCCTGATCGATGTGCTGCTTTCGAATACGCGCCTGTTGAGGATACCGTGAGTTTTGAAAACCGGAGAATATATGTGTTTCGCCTGGCCTGAAAATATCGGTTATCTGCTGCTGCTCATCCCTCTTGCGGTGCTGCTGAACCATGGCCTCGTGAGGCTGCTCCATGCGCGCGAGGATGTCGTCAGCCCGTTCCTTGCCGCCAACATGATGCCGGCCGTTTCCTTCAGGCTCCTCGTCACCAGGAAGATCATGATTTTCCTTTCCATAGCCCTGGCGCTTTTCGCCATGACCGGCCCGAGGTTGTGTAACGGTGGAAAGCCGGTCCTGCGCAAAGGGGTGGACATCGTGTTCATGCTCGATGTCTCGCGGAGCATGTCGGCCCGCGACGTGACGCCCGACCGCCTCGGCCAGGCGAAAGCGGAGATCGTCCGTATCTGCCGTGCGGTAAAGGGAGGCCGGAGGGCTATCCTGCTGTTTGCCGGCGAACCGTTCATCCAGTGTCCGCTCACGACGGACGCAGATGCCTTCGATGCCCTGCTCGGCATGGCGTCGCCGGACCTCATCGACGACCAGGGCACCGACTTCCGTCCCGCGCTCGATCTTGCCGGGCGTATTCTCTATCCCGAGTCCGACAGGAGGGTTGCCGGGGGAACGGCAGGTGAGAAAATCGTCGTGCTTGTCAGCGACGGAGAGGACCATCCGGGGGATTTCAAATCCTCCGCGGAAAAACTTAAAAAAGCGGGCGTTCATCTGTTCGTCGTCGGCGTCGGAACGGAACGCCCGACGGTCATTCCGACAGGTCCTTCCGGTACCGCCGTCAAGAGGGATGCGAACGGCCGGGCGGTGACCACAAGCTACAGCCCGCAGGCGCTCCGCGCGCTGGCGCTCGAGTCCGGAGGTTCCTGGTTCCGCAGCACGGAAGGGCAGTCGGCCTTCACCGAAGTCTCGGCCTCCATCAACAGGATCGCGGCTTCTTCCCGCTGGGTCATCCAGCCGTCGGAAAGCATGCCACTCGAACACTGGTTCCTTGCAGCAGCATTTTTCCTGCTCTTTACCGAAACCATGACCTGCAGGGGCAGGGGGATGAAACGCTGACGGCAGGCCGGATTAACAAGCGTGATGCTTTCTTGAGGGAAAAATGTTACATTAGATGTTCAGAAGTACCTTGCAGGCAGAGTCTTTTCGGGGTACCTCTTTTATTTGTTTCGAAGCCCTGTTGCCGCGTTGGGTGGTGCTCGAAATCCTCATGTACTTCAAGTACAATCCGGTTTCTCCGCTCCATCCGCCTTGCACTCGTGTTTCTCACGACAATAGACAGAGGTTCCCTTCAGTCGAAAACCATCCTTGACCATGGAGCCAGAAACCACCGGACAGAAAATCCTCGATCCTATCGAAAGGGCGAGACTTGGGTTGAAAGTCCTGAACATGTCCGCCCAGGAAGCCGAAGAAACCATCGATGCCTATGTCAGCCAGGGCAACTATGACCCTGCAAGCGTCGACTATTTCAAAGGGCAGATAGCCATCCAGAACCGCATCAAGGAAAAAGGCGCCGAACTGCTTGTGAGCGGGGCCCAGATCCTCAGGCTCGTAACCATGGCGGTAGCCAAAAACCTGTCGAAAACACCGCTTCCTCCATTACTGGAAAAATCCGCACCGCAGGAACCGGTTTCCCCGCAGCCTGCCCCCCGGATGCCCGTTCCCCGGATACCCGAACCGGAACAGCCTGTTTCGGAAGAGTAACGCTGCGCTTCGCAAATACCCCATTCTGCCGGAGCAGCCTCGACAAACAGCATCGAGGCTGCTCCGGTTTTCTTTTTTTACTCTCCACGCTGATTCGCAGCCTGTTGCGGGCCGATCCGTTCCTCCCTGTCAGCTTTACCTTGTCTTTTATTCTTCTGCCCGTCCCTGCCCGTCGTGCCGTTTTGCCGGAGGCGTTAACTTTTTCGGCGTTTACGTTGTTATAGATAGGCGATTTACCCCCGGCTGAAATTTTCCGGGGACCATTGGCTGAAAACGGATAACCAGAATAACATTCAGGAACCATGCAGTTTGACCCGAACAAATTTACCATCAAGGCACAGGAAGCGCTGCAGGCGGCGGCAACCCTTGCGGGCAGCAGGCAGCACCAGCAGATCGAACCCGAACACCTGCTTCTTGCGATGCTCGAAGACCGGAGCAGCATCGCCGTCCAGATAGCGCAGAAGCTCGAAGCCCCGGTGGATAACCTGCTCGCGGCCCTCGACAGGCAGATCGAAAGGATCCCGAAAGTGACGGGAGCCTCGGCTACAGGGCAATACCTGTCGCAGAACCTCGGAAAGGTCCTCGATGCCTCCCTGAAAGAAGCGGAAGCGCTCAAGGACGAATACATCAGCTCGGAACACCTCTTCATCGCCATGAGCGAAACCGGGACCACCCTGTCGCGCATGCTCCAGGACGCAGGCATCGACCGCAATTCGATCCTCAAGGTGCTCTCCACGATCAGGGGCTCACAGCGGGTGACGAGCCAGAGTGCAGAGGAAACCTACAACTCGCTGAAGAAATATTCCCGAAACCTGAATGACCAGGCGAGACAGGGCAAGCTCGATCCGGTGATCGGACGTGACGAGGAGATCCGCAGGGTGCTTCAGATCCTGAGCCGGAGGACGAAAAACAATCCCGTGCTCATCGGCGACCCCGGCGTCGGAAAAACGGCCATCGTCGAAGGAATCGCGCAACGCATCGTTGCGGGAGACGTGCCCGAAAACCTCAAGAGCAAGCAGATCGCGGCGCTCGATATCGCCCAGCTCGTTGCCGGCACGAAATTCCGCGGCGAGTTCGAGGAACGTCTGAAAGCCGTCGTGAAGGAGGTGCAGTCCTCGGAAGGCGAAATCATCCTCTTTATCGACGAAATCCACCTGCTTGTCGGCGCGGGATCGGCCGAAGGCTCCATGGACGCGGCCAATATCCTCAAGCCTGCCCTCGCGAGGGGCGAGCTGCGCTGCATCGGTGCGACCACCCTCGACGAGTACCGCAAGCACATCGAGAAGGATGCCGCCCTCGAACGCAGGTTCCAGACCGTCCTGGTCGACCAGCCGAGCGTGGAGGATACGGTATCGATCCTCAGGGGGCTGAAGGAAAAGTACGAAATCCACCATGGCGTCCGCATCAAGGACGCGGCGCTTGTCGCGGCAGCCGAGCTTTCGAACCGGTACATCTCCGACCGCTTCCTGCCCGACAAGGCCATCGACCTGATCGACGAGGCTTCATCGCGGCTCAGGCTGGAAATCGACAGCAGCCCGGAAGAGCTCGACCGAATCAACCGTGAGATTCGCCGTCTCGAAATCGAGCGCGAAGCGCTCAAGCGGGAGCTCGAAGCCTGAGGTCCGCAGTTTCATCCGCAGCGGCTGCAGGATGCCCAAGCCTCCTGTCGCCGCGGAAAAATGCAACTGTTTTATGAAACGGATGACTATTATCCATTGATTTCCTGTTCTTGTCATTCTGAGCGGAGCGAAGAATCCATAAAAGGGGAAAAAGCGAAGGAAATGGATACTTCATTTGAATTCATTACGTTCAGCATGACGAACAGCAGTGTCATTCTGAGCGGAGCGAAGAATCCATACGTTGTTGTTCTGAAAAGAATGTGGATTCTTCATTACGCGATGCTTCATTCAGAATGACAAACCTTTCTTCAGCTTGTATTTGCGGCTTATAGTCGCCGGTGAGGTAAAATTTTTTAAACAGTGTCGGCCATTCTTCAGACATCTCCTGCCTGATTTTCAGGTGAAAATCTTACATTCCAAGTTGTAGATTATTGCAAGTTTACCATGGTTTGATTTTATTTAACCACAAAAAAAGACCGCTATGATGAAGATGATGAGGATCGTTATGCTTGGCTTTATGCTGGCCGGGCTCGTTGTTTCGAAAGCGCAAGCCGGGTGGGACCCCGCAGACCACCGCAAGGCTGAAAATGCCGTGGCTTTTTTCAAGCAGTACAAGTCCCTTGACCGGTTCTTCGAGAATGCTTACGGGTACGTTGTTTTTCCCAGCGTCTACAAAGGCGGAATCATCCTGTTAGGCGGCGGTCACGGTAAAGGATACGTCTACGAGCAGGGCGCCCTGATCGGCCATTCGAAAATCACGCAGCTCAACGTGGGACCGCAGCTTGGAGGGCAGTCGTTCGCCGAAATCATCTTTTTCAAGGACAAACGTGAGCTCGACAATTTCAAGCATGGCAACTTCGAACTTAGCGCCCAGGCGACGGCAGTCGTCGTGAAATCGGGCATGGCCACCAACACCGATTATTCAAACGGTGTGGCGGTGTTCGTCAAGCCGAAATCAGGACTCATGGCTGAATTGACCCTTGGAGGCCAGAAATTTTCCTACAGGGCTTACTGATTCCCCGGTTTATTAATCCGGCAGGAACAAGTCGCAGGGAAATCCATGCAATGTGTCTGTCATGCTGAATGAAAGCGAAGCGCAATGAAGCATCCATTTCTTTACTTTACCCCTTATGGATTCTTCACTTCGTTCAGAATGACAAGTAAAAGAGCAGAATGACATGGGCAGGAAGTTTGTTCTGAAACACAGGTGTCATCCTGAATGAAGCAGAGCGGAGTGAAGGATCCATCTTTCTATAAAAAAATAAGTTATGGATTCTCAGCTTTGCTTTCTATGAACTAGTACCGTTTTGTAGTGAATTCGTGCCCAATATGTATTGTTCCTTAGTCCGTGTTCGGTAGTGACTGGTTACGGGGAACTCAGAATGACAAAATCGGAGTTATCGCTGCGAACTATGATTGAAAGTTTTCCTTCCCGGATTACCATGTCGGGAAGGATGGACTGCCAGGTTATCTATAATATTGTCAAACCTGATTGATGAAGTATGAATTAGTGGTGGGCCTCGAGGTCCACTGTCAGCTCAGCACTGAAAGCAAGGCATTCTGCGGCTGTTCCGCTCAGTTCGGCAGGCCTGCGAACAACAATGTATGCCCGGTCTGCCTTGCGCTGCCGGGCGCCCTTCCGGTCCTCAACAGGAGGGTCGTGGAGGATGCCGTCAAGCTCGGCCTTGCACTCGGGTGCACCATTGCGCCCCATTCGGTGCTGGCCAGGAAGAACTATTTTTATCCCGACCTGCCCAAAGGCTACCAGATCTCGCAGTACGAGGAGCCGATCTGCGGTGAAGGCACGATCCATATCGATGCCGGTGAAGGAAGCAGGGAGATCCGCCTCATCAGGATCCACATCGAGGAGGATGCGGGCAAGTCGATCCACGATATCGGCGACGATACCTACATCGATCTGAACCGCAGCGGCGTGCCGCTTCTCGAAATCGTGAGCTATCCGGACATCCGCACGCCGAAGGAGGCTTCGGCCTATCTCCAGAAGCTCAGGCAGATCGTGCAGTACCTCGGCGTCTCGGACGGCAACATGGAAGAGGGGAGCCTGCGGTGCGACGCCAACGTTTCGATCCGTCCCGTCGGTTCCACCGAGTACGGTACCAGGACCGAGATCAAGAACATGAACTCGTTCAAGAACGTCGAAAAAGCGATCGAATACGAGGCTCAGCGCCACCGGGAGATCATTGAAAACGGCGGCGTGATCGTGCAGGAAACCCGCCTCTGGGATGCCGACAAGGGCGAGACCCGCTCCATGAGGGGCAAGGAGCACGCCCACGACTACCGGTACTTCCCCGATCCGGACCTTATCCCCGTTCTTGTGGACCAGGATATGCTGGACCGCATGAGGGCGGAGCTTCCGGAATTCCCGGAAGTGCGGGCAAGCCGCTTTGTCTCGCAGTATGGCATTCCCGCCTACGATGCGGGCGTGCTTACCGTCGAGAGGACGATGGCCGATTATTTCGAACAGACCGTCACGGTTTCAGGGGACGCCAAGGCTTCCTCGAACTGGGTGATGGGCGAGGTGATGCGCACCCTCAAGGAAAAATACCTCGACATCGATGAATTCGCCGTTTCGCCGGAAAGGCTGGGCGGGCTCATCGCCATGATCGCGAGGGGGGAGATAAGCAACACCATTGCCAAGCAGGTATTCGAGCTGATGCAGGCCAGCATGCTTTCTGCAGCGGAGATCGTAGAAAAGGAAGGGCTTGCGCAGGTTTCGGATTCCGGCGCCATCGAAGCGGTCGTCCGGGAAGTGCTCGAAGCCAATCCGGGGCAGCTTGCCGATTACCGCGGAGGCAAAACGAAGCTGATCGGCTTCTTTGTCGGCCAGTGCATGGCGAGGATGAAAGGGAAAGCCAATCCGCAGATGGTCAACGAAGTGCTGCTGAAGGCGCTCGAAAGTTGAGCTTTTTCAGTGCTCGCTGTCGAACAGGTCTTTGGTGCGGGCGGATTCGGACCAGCTTCCGGAAAGTTCGGGATTGATGACCTCGATTTTTTTTCTTGCTTCGAGCAGTCTTTTTTTACATTGTTCGGCAATCCCGAGGCCTTCCTCATAAAGCGAAATCGAACTTTCGAGCCCGGTTTCCGGATTCTCGATTTTTTTCGTGATTTCCTCGAGGCGCGTTATGAGTTCTTCGATCGAAAGTTTCGGGGAATGGGATGAAGCCATGGGCCGGAGAGGTTTAGTGTTGAAGGCCAAGATAGATAATGCAAAGGATTATTTCAAAAGGATGGTAGAGAGGTGAAGTTTGTAGACAGTGCGTCCATAGTTGTCCAGGCCGGTGACGGCGGGAACGGTTGCGTCAGTTTCCGCAGGGAGAAATACGTGCCGAAAGGCGGGCCTGAAGGCGGTGACGGAGGCAGGGGCGGCCATGTATGGCTCCGCACCAACAGCCACCTGACAACGCTGCTCGATTTCAAGTACAAGAGAAAGTATGCCGCCGGCCGGGGGGTCAACGGGCAGGGTGCCCGCAAGACCGGGCGCGACGGTGCCGACATCGTGATCGACGTCCCGTGCGGAACGCTCGTCAGGAATGCCGCGACCGGTGAGGTCATCGCCGATCTTACCGGGGAAGACCAGGAAATCCTCATAGCAAAAGGCGGCCGGGGAGGGCGCGGCAACCAGCATTTCGCCACCCCGGTGCGGCAGGCCCCGAGGTTTGCCGAACCAGGCCACAAGGGCGAGGAGCTCGAGCTTGAAATGGAGCTGAAGCTGATGGCTGATGTTGGCCTTGTCGGTTTTCCCAACGCCGGGAAATCGACCCTGATTTCTTCCGTGAGCGCGGCGAAGCCGAAAATCGCCGATTATCCGTTCACGACGCTGGTGCCGAACCTCGGCATCGTCCGGTACGACGAATACAAATCGTTCGTGATGGCCGATATTCCCGGCATCATAGAGGGTGCTTCGGAAGGCCGGGGGCTCGGCCTGCAGTTCCTCCGCCACATCGAAAGGACGAAAATCCTCGTCGTGCTGATCGCTTCGGATTCCCCGGACATCAAGGCCGAATACAAAACCATCATTGCCGAGCTCGGAAAGTTCCAGAAGTCGCTCCTCAAAAAACCGAGGATCGCGGTCATCTCCAAGATGGACATCGCTCCCGAGGGGTTCAAGGCCCCTTCCCTCGAACGGGGGATGAAGGCAATCCCGATTTCGAGCGTCAGCGGAAAAGGGCTCAAGGAATTGAAAGACAGGCTCTGGAAGGAGGTATCCTCCATAGAGCGCGAAGCAGTAACACATGAAGAGTTGCAGGGGTGACGATACAGGAAAGTGAATTTTCGGTCAGGCTCGCACGCCTTGCCGATGCGTCGGCAATTTCGGCCATAACCGCCGAATATGCCCGCGAAGGGATAATGCTCGAACGATCGGACGAAAATATTATTGAAAATATTCGTAATTTTTTTGTTGCGGAGCACCAGGGCGAAGTTATCGGCTGCTGTGCGATCGCCTTTTATACCAGCAAGCTTGCGGAAATCCGTTCCCTCGCGGTTTTCAACCGTTTCAAGATGAAGGGCATAGGCCGGATACTCGTCGGGAAAGCCGAGGCAGCCCTTCGCGAAGAAGGCGTGGCCGAGGTTTTCGTGCTGACCCTGAACCCCGGTTTCTTCAGGCGCGTCGGATACAGCGAGATCAGGAAGGAGTACTTCCCGCAGAAAATCTGGAGGGACTGCACCCACTGTCCGAAGCTCATGGCATGCGATGAAATTGCGATGGTGAAAAAACTTTGATATCTTCCGGCAAGGAGGCAACATTATACCGATAAGGAACCAGCGATCGTGATTATTCAGGAAGTTACCGTGATCAACAAAGCCGGGTTGCACACCAGGCCAGCCGCAGCGGTCGTGAAGCTGGCTTCCCGTTTCAAATCCGATTTTTTCATCGAGATGCAGGGCGTTGAAATCAACGCAAAATCGATTATCGGCGTCATGAGCCTCGCTGCCCCGAAGGGTACGCGCCTTACACTGAAACTCGACGGCGAAGATGCGCAGGAAGCTGCCCGGCAGCTTACCGAGTTTTTTGAGCAGGGTTTCGGAGAGCAGTAGCCTGCCCACCATCCCCTATACCTTTTGAAATCCCTGAGGATCGCATTCCTGAGCCCTTTCCGCCCTTTGAAGGGTGGTATTGCGAAGTTCAGCGATCTCCTGCTCGAAAGTCTCGTCGAATCGGGCTGCGAAGTGCAACCCCTCCCTTTCAGGTCCATCTATCCCGGGTTCCTCGACCGCAAGTCACCGGAGCTTTCCGCAACCGCTGTTTCCGAGCGCGGGCCTGATGACGGCATTGTGCTTTACAATCCGCTGACCTGGTTCAGGCCGGTGCGGACCCTGAAGTCCATGGACCCGGACGTCGTCCTGATGGCATACTGGACAGGGTTCCTCGTGCCGCTTTACTTCCTGGTGAGCGCCATGTCCCGAAGGAAATGCGTCGTGCTGCTGCACAATTATTCCTCCCACGAACCATGGTTTTTCGAACCGTTCATGCAGAAGCTGCTCAATCGCTTCCCCGACGCCTTCATCACCCTTTCCGGGGCTGTAGACCGGGAGCTCGAAGCCGCAATCCCCGGCAAGCCCAGGCTGAAGCTCTACCATCCGGTCTATGAACCGGCTGGAAAAAGGTATTCGCGTTCCGAAGCGCGCAGGGAGCTCGGCCTCGGTCCTGACGGCCCCGTGCTGCTTTTTTTCGGCTATGTCCGCAGGTACAAGGGGCTCGACCTGCTCCTCGATGCGATGCCTGCGCTTCTCCATTCGGAACCAACCCTCAGGCTGGTCGTTGCGGGCCAGTTTTTCGAAGATCCCGCTCCGTACCGGGAAATGATCGCGCGGTCCGGCATTTCGGACAAGGTTATCCTTCACGAGGGGTACGTGCCTGCGGAGCGGACCGGCCTCTTCTTCGCCGCTGCGGATGCCGTGGTGCTGCCCTACCGGAGCGCGACCCAGTCAGGCGTGGTGCAGCTTGCAGGCGGCTACGCGCTGCCGGTGATCGTCACCCCTGCGGGGGAACTGCCAGGGATGGTCCTCCACGGCCGTACCGGCTGGATTGCGAGTGAGGCTTCCGCACAGGGGATTGCCGCCGCGGTGGAGGAGTTCCTTTCCGCCCGTCCGGACCTTGAAGCGATACGGCAGGAGATCGCCTCGTTCAACAGCCGCTTTTCATGGAGCGAATTCGCACACAAGGCGTCCGAATTCCTCGAACGGCAATCCGGACGGGGGTGACGATGCCACCGAAAGCCTGCATTGTGGTCCTGAACTGGAACGGCGCCCGGGACACCATCGCCTGCCTCGGATCGCTTCGGGTCGCGCTTCCGCCCTCCGTTGCCGTGCTTGTCGTCGATAACGGTTCCACCGACGGTTCACCTGAAAGGATACGCGAGGCATTTCCGGATATCGAAATGCTCTGCCTGCCGCGCAACCTCGATTATGCGGCCGGGAACAACGCCGGTTTCCGCAGGGCGATGGAAATGCAGGCGGAGATGGTGGTTTTCCTCAACAACGATACCATGGCCGAGGGCGATTTCTGCACGCCGCTGATCCGGGTGCTGGAAGGCGACCCGGAAGTGGGCATCGCCGTGTCGAAAATATGTTACTTCCACGACCCCTCGAGGATATGGTATGCCGGAGGCGAGGCGAGGCTTTCGACCGGCCTCGTCAGGCATGTCGGGATCAGGAGGAAAGACGGGGCGGAATTCAGCCGTCCGGGGCCGACCGGCTACGCGACCGGGTGCTGCCTGGCCATGCGGTGCCGGGATTTCCGGCGGGCCGGGGGGTTCGACGAGGAGTTCGGGATGTATGCCGAAGATGTGGACCTGTCCCTGCGGGTCAAGGCGATGGGGCTCCGCATCGAGTACGTGCCCTCCTCGAAAATCCTGCACCGGGTGTCGTCGTCGCTGGGTGGAAACACCATTGAAAAGTTTTGCAGGAAAAACTCCGCACTCTTCCGCCTCTTCCGCAAACACCGCGCGTGGGGCGCGATGTTCCTGTATCCGCTGCTCCTGCCCCTGAGGCTTGTTTTCGGGGCGCTCGGCGAAGCGTTGGCGGCTGCGCGACCTGGCATCATGCCGGGAGGGAAAAGCGATGAACGCTGACCCGA
The DNA here is from genome assembly GCA_013334565.1 of Chlorobiaceae bacterium. Classification (GTDB taxonomy): domain Bacteria; phylum Bacteroidota; class Chlorobiia; order Chlorobiales; family Chlorobiaceae; genus Chlorobium. The sequence goes on along the minus strand of JAAXXI010000020.1, from coordinate 5,405 downwards.
GGAACGAGATCGACAGGGATTACCTCGGTGAAGAGGCCCATCACCTCCGGTGGCGGAAAACCATGGAGTTTATCCAAACGTCCCCCATGAAGGGCATGCCGGTCGGGAGGGGGCTCGACCTCGGAGACAGGACACCGCTTACCGGTTCACTCGAAGAGTTCTTCCGCTGTCCCTTCGACAACACCTCGAACGACCTCGACACCGGAACGCTCGAAGGGCGCTATGGCGTCGTCACGGCTTTTGAAGTGTTCGAACACCTCTTCAATCCACTCCATGCGCTTCTCCAGGTCGGGAAGGTTCTTGACGGGAAGGATGCGAGGCTGTTTCTCTCCATGCCGCTCAGGAAACCTGGGTTCCTCGCAAGCCCCGGGCATTTCCACGAAATGAGCCGCAGGGAGGCGGGGATGCTTTTTCGGCGCGCCGGGTTCGTGGTGGTGAAGAGCGGGGAGTTCAGGATACGCCGTCCGATGTTTTATCTTACGGGAATCAAGCCGCTGATGCGGGCTTTTTACGAAAAAGTCCAGATTTATGAGCTTACGCGCACCTGAACGTTCATACCGGAAGATATGCCGGCTCGTCTGGTTCTCCGAGGTGCAGTGGGACTTCCTGTCCACCCGCAAGCAGCGGCTGCTGGTGCGTTTCCCGGAAAACTGGGAGATCCTCTTCATCGAGCCCTGGGCGGTCGGCCGCAACCATCACTGGCTTCCGGTGCGAAGGGGGAGGGTCCGTGTCGTCACCGTGCCTTTCCTGAAAACCGTTCCCTGCCGTTTCGGCCACCTGCTCGACAACCCGTTCATCCGTGCCGCCGCGTCGCTTCCCGGTACCGTGCTCATGTTTTTCTGGCTGCTGGTACTCGGGTTTTCCTCTCGCGACAGGATCGTCGGCCTGTCGAACGTCTACTGGGGCAAGGTCGCTTCCCGGCTTCCTGCCCGCCTGCGTTTCTACGATGCCAACGACGACCACCTCGCATTCCCCGGTTCGCCGTCCTGGCTGCCTGGATATCTTGAGCGCTGGCTTTCCGTGACCGGCCTTGTTTTCACCGTGAGCGGGGAGCTGACCGCCCGACTGCCGATTTTGCCGGGGACCAGGATCGTCGAGCTCGGCAACGGCGTCGAGTTCAGCCATTTCGCGGCGCCGCGGCCCCAGGCAACCGAAGAGCTGACAAAGCTCGAAAAACCGGTGCTCGGCTATGCAGGTGCGATGGACTGGGTCGATACGGAACTTGTCGCAGCAGTGGCCAGGGCTTATCCGCACTGCAGCGTCGTCCTCCTGGGTCCGGCATACGAGCGGGGCTGGTGGCGCAGGCAGGTTGCCCTGAACTCGCTCCCGAATGTCCGCTATTTCGGCAAGATCCCCTACGACACGCTTCCCGCATGGGTTCAGCGGTTCGACCTCGCCCTCATTCCGATGCTGGCGAACAGGCTCAAAAGGGTTTCGCACCCCAACAAGCTTTACGAGTACTGCGCCGCGGGGGTGCCGGTGCTCTCGACGAATTACTGCAGCGCGGTCGAACGGGCAGGGGATGCCGTGCATGTTGCCCGATCGGCGGAAGAGTTCGTCCGGATGATCCCCGGAGCGCTCGGGGACAAGCGGATGGAGCTGCGGCGTGAATTCGCGCGGAAGCACAGCTGGGACGCCCTTGCGGTGAAAATGGTCCAGGAGCTTGACGACGCGTACAGGAGGGCGGGGGAGTGAGCAGGAATGCACAGATTGCGGGCCAGGCAGGCATCTCCCTCGGAGGCTTCGTTTTCGGCCAGGCGGCGCGATATGCTTTCAACCTGCTGGTTGCCCGGCTCCTCGGGGCGGAATACCTCGGCACTTATGCGCTGGCCGTCGCTACCATCCAGATCGCCGAAGTGTTCGCCGTGGCAGGGCTCGATTCCACCCTGCTGCGCTTCATCAATGTCTATGCGAACGATCCGCAGCGGCAGCGGGCGGTTATCGGTTCCGCCCTGAAGGCCTCCTTTCTTTTTGCACTCTGCGCCTTCCTCATGATCGCAATCTTTTCCGGTCCGATCGCCGAACTGCTGCATGGCCGGAGGCTGCTCCAGGTAGCCCTCTGCTGTTATGGCGCGGCCCTTCCGTTCAATGCGGCGATCACGCTTTCGGGATATGCGGTTCAGGGTTTCAGGCAGCTGCAGCCGAAAGTCGTTGCCATGCATGTGCTGAGCCCGCTCCTCCTGCTGCTGCTGACCCTTCTCTTCGAGTATTCCTTCGGGGCAGAAGCTGCGCTCTGTTTCCCCTTCGCGCTTTCGGCTGCGGGTACCTTCCTCTGGATCCTGCCGCGCCTTTCCAGAGTGACGGGAACGGTTCCCGGCGATATCCTGTCCGCGCGGTTCGACCGGGATATGTTTTCGTATGCGCTTCCCTTCATGGGGGTTTCGCTCCTCGGCATGACGACGCACTGGCTCGACATCGTGATGCTCGGCATGTTCACGGATACGGCGACGGTCGGCATGTACCACCCTGCCGCGAGGACGGCGGGGATCATCCGCTCGGTTTTCCTTGCGTTTTCCGGCATTGCCGCACCGATGCTCGCGGAGCTGCACGCCGGGACCGATGCGCGTGAAATGGAGCGGATCTTCCGGATGGTGACCCGCTGGACCGTTTCCATCATCGTACCGGCCACCATCCTCTTCATGGCCATGCCAGGGACCGTGCTCGGCATTTTCGGGCCGCAGTTCCTTCCGGGCGGAACGGCGCTCGTGGTGCTCAGCGCCTCTTCGTTCCTGCAGGCGGCTTTCGGGCTCACCGCCACGGTGCTGGCCATGGGCGGGTATGCGAGGCTGAGCCTGTTCAACGCCCTCGCAGGGCTCCTGCTCCAGGTTGCCCTGAACGCGCTGCTGATTCCGTCGATGGGGGTGAACGGTGCCGCGCTGTCGAACCTCGCGGTTTTCCTGCTCCTTTCAACCGTGCGTACCGCCGAGGTCCGGACGCTTCTCGGCATCCACCCATTCGGCCGGGCGCTCTGGAAACCCTTTGCCGCAGGGGCCTGCAGCGTGGCACTCCTTGCCGCCGCCAGCCCGCTCTTCGCAGCGCTTGCCCCGCTTTGGGCATTCGCCTTTGCGGCCCTGCTGACGCTCGTTTCCTATCTCCTGGCGATGCTCCTGCTCAAGTTGGAAGAGGAGGAAAAGGAGGTTATTTTCAAGCTCCTGCCGTTCATCAACAAGCTGAAGCTGCGTTAAATCCATGGAAAAAACTTACCGGAACTACCTGATCGCGTTCTGCTGCTACGCCGCCCTGCTCATCGTGCTCTTTTTCCCGCTGCTCTTCCAGGGGAGCGTTCCGGCCTCGCCCGATTCGATCGTTCCGAGGGCTTCGACCATCGCGCTCGACAAGCTGAGGGACGCATCCGGCATCTATCCGCTCTGGCAGCCCTGGGTTTTTTCGGGCATGCCCACCGTCGAAGCCTTCAGCTACCTGAGCGGCCTCTATTACCCGAACGTCCTGCTCGGTCTTTTCCATATCGGCGGTACCCTGCCTGAAATCCTGCACCTCCTGTTCGGCGCGATGGGTGTTTTCATCCTGCTCCGCGAGCTGCGCATCGATCTTCCCGCAGCCCTGTTCGGCGGTGCGGCGTTCATGCTCAACCCCTACCTTTCGGTCATGCTGGTGCATGGACACGGCAGCCAGCTCATGACGGCAGCTTACATGCCCTGGATGATCTGGGCGGCTGGCCGGGTGATCGACAAGGGCAGGCTTTCCGATGCCGGCCTGCTCGCCGTCATCGCGGGGTTCCAGCTCCAGCGCGCGCACGTGCAGATCGCCTGGTACACCTGGATGCTTGCCGGTCTCTACGCATTGGTGCTGCTCGTCAGCCGGAAAGACGACCTCGCGGTGAAAGCCAGGCACGCGGGTCTTTTCGTGCTCGCACTCGTTATCGGTGCAGGCATGTCGGCTTCGATCTACCTGCCAGCGTCGCAGTACGCGGCATCGTCTGTGAGGGGTGCGGCCGGAGGCGGCACCGGTTCGTCGTGGGACTACGCGACGCAGTGGTCGATGCACCCGCTCGAGCTCTTCACCTTCCTTTTTCCGGGATATTACGGGTTCGGCGGACTGACCTACTGGGGGTTCATGCCCTTCACCGATTTTCCGAACTACGCGGGGATCGTCGTCCTGCCGCTTGCCGCGGCGGGGCTTTACCTCGGCCGCAGGGAACCCTTCACGAGGTTCCTCGGTGCAGCGCTGCTCCTTTCGCTCCTGCTTTCGTTCGGCCGGTTCTTCACGCCGGTTTTCAACCTGTTCTATTACGCGGCGCCGCTCTTCAGCCGCTTCAGGGTGCCCTCGATGGCGCTCGTGATGTCCTATCTCGCCCTTGCCCTGCTGGCTGCGCGCGGATTGCACGAACTGCTCCGGGCCGATACGGGAAAACTCCGCAAGCCCCTGGGGATCGCCGCTATCGCGATTGCTTCGGCCATGCTGCTTTTCCTCGTCACGGCTTCGCCCCTGGAAGGCTTTTTCCGTTCGATCTTTCCTGCGCCGCCGGTCGAGGGTTTCGACGCGGCCTACCTGGTCAACAGGGTGCGGTGGGAGAACCTGCAGGGGAGCTTCTGGACGGTGACGCTCATTCTCCTCTGTTCGGTCGCCCTGCTCTGGGCGGCCGGCAGCAAAGCTATTCCGCCCGTCGCCGCCTGCATCGCGGTTGCGGTGCTCGGCGCGGCCGACCTGCTCTGGTGCGACGCGCAGATCGCCTACCCTTCTGCCGCTTCGCTCCGCCCTTCGGCACTTGCACCGAAAGAGCAGGTAGAGAAGGCGTTTCAGCCTGACGAAATCACGATGTTCCTCGCTTCGCAGCCGGGCCGGTTCAGGGTTTATCCCGGGGGACCGCTTTTCGGTGAAAACAAGTTCGCGATGTTCGGCATCGAATCCGTGGGCGGGTACCATCCGGCAAAGCTCAAGGTTTACGAGGAGTTCCTGCAGCGCACGGAAAACATCACGTCGATCCCCGCATTGAAGATGCTCAACGTAGGGTACATCCTCTCGCTTTCGCCGATCGGGCATCCCGATCTCGAACTGGTCAAACAGGGGCGGCTGCAGCTTGCGGCCGGTGACGCCGACGTACTGGTTTACAGACTGCGCGGCACCTGCCCGAGGGCCTGGTTCCCCACGACGCTCACCACCGTCGAAGACCGGGACGAGCTGTTCGGCCGGCTGCTGGGGGGCAAGGACATGGTCGATACGGTCTATGCCGACGTACACTGGCGTGAAAGCCGGAACTTCGCGAAGGGGACCATCCTTTCGATGCAGAGCACGGCTGAACGCATGGACCTCAAGGTCAGCGCACCCGCGCCTGCGTTCCTCGTGGTAAGCGAAGTCCACTACCCCTCGCGCTGGAAAGCCTTCCTCGACGGAAGGGAAGTGCCGGTCGTCGAAATCAATGGCCTCATCCGTGGCGTGCGGATCCC
>JAAXXI010000019.1 GCA_013334565.1 Chlorobiaceae bacterium | reverse complement strand
GTCAAGAGCCGTCAGGAAGGCAAGGTCAGCAATAAAGCGGTTTATCTGGCCTTGGCGATTACCCTGGATGGCCACAAAGAACTTCTGGGCCTGTGGCTTTCGCAGAATGAAGGTGCCAAATTCTGGCTTGGGGTGATGACTGAGCTGCAAAACCGGGGAGTTCAGGATATCCTGATCGCTGCAGTTGACGGACTTGTCGGATTTCCCGACGCTATTGCAGCCGTATTTCCGGAAACGGAAGTCCAGCTCTGCATCGTGCATATGGTTCGGAACTCAACGAAATACGTGTCATGGAAAGACCGTAAAGAACTTTGTGCCGATCTGAAAAGCATTTATGGATCGAATACCCTGGAAGAAGCAGAGCTGAGCCTGCAATCCTTTGAAAATAAATGGGATAGCAGATATCCGTCGGTCAGTCAGCTCTGGCATCGGCATTGGGACAATATTGTGCCGTTTTTCGCCTATCCGAAGGATATCCGGAAAGTGATGTATACGACCAACGCTATCGAGTCTCTGAACCACTCGCTGAGAAAAGTACTGAAAACCAAAGGCGCTTTTCCCAATGACGAATCGATCATCAAGCTGATCTACCTTGCCATGCAGAACATTGCAAAAAAATGGACGATGCCTCTGCAGAACTGGGGCTCGGTTATCAATCAGCTTTCCATTAGATTTCAGGGAAGAGTCCCGTTATGAAAACAACCGTTTACACAGTTTTCTTAACAGACCCGAGCAAAGCGAAGAATCCAATATATTACTAAACAACAAGTTATAGATTCTTCGCTTTGCTCAGAATGACAAAATCGCAGCTACTGCTGCTAATCAGGATTAACAGTTTTAATCACTGGAGCAATAAGGAAGATTGGTTCGGGTCTTTCTTTTACCCTCCATCCAGGGGCTGGCACCCCTGGCTACCGATATCCCGCCCCTACAGGGCTCAAAACTCCCCACTCCCCAGTACCCATCACCCAGTCCCCATTACCCAGTCCCCACTGAATCCTCGGCACTTGACCAGTTCTTCGCGACGGTCAACCTTTCCCGGGCCGGAAATGTTTTTTCAGTCCGGAGACGGTTTCGTCGAGGTTGATGATGATGTTGAGGCCTATGGCCAGAATGGTGGTCGTCGGAAGCGGATCGGTGAAGACAAGCTGGATGATGGCCGGGGTTCTTGCGTAAAGGCTGGGAAGGAATGCGGTGCTGAGCCCGAAGAAGAGGGAAATTCCGGCCGTGAAGGTTTTCCTCGGGTTCCATTCTTCAGCGAACATTTCCGCAAGACCGGTGCAGATCATGAAGCAACCTGCAAAAATGGTCGATGCACCCAGGACCGGTTTGGGAATGAGGGATGCCGCAACGGTTATTTTGGGGCAGAAAGCGATCAGGATACAGAGCATACCTGCGCCGACGCTGATCCAGCGGCTGAGGACCTTCGTGCTGCCCGCAAGTCCTACATTGCTTGAGGAGGTATCGACCGCCATGCCTCCGAGCAGGCCCGCTATGGCGGTAGAAAAACCGTCAGCGAGGATTCCTTTCCGGATCGGTGCGAATTTCACCTCCTTGAGTTCCGGTTCCGATGATTTCTGGGCGGCAAGCAGGTTGCCGAAAGACTTCAGGGAACTGCTGATGGCAACGACCGTGAAAGGAAGAAGAAGGTCCATCCTGAGGCTGATGTGCCGAAATTCGGGCCCTATGACCGGAAACGCCAGCAAAGGATAGTGTTTCAGGATATCGAGGTTCTGTTTGTATTCCGGGATAAGTGCCAGGGCGAAGCTCCAGCCTGCGATCATGCCGATGAGAAGGCAGTAGATCTTTATGAACCCTTTTCCCCAGATATTGCAGAGCACCATCGTCAGAAGCGATACCATGCCGATGATGATGTCGTCGTTCCTGATGGCGTCTTCCTTGAAATCGAGCCCGAAAAGCGATATGACCGACATCCTGATGACACTGATACCGACCATCGTCACAACAAGCCCTACGATAAACGGGGGAAATATTTTCTTCAGTTTATCGATGAGTGGAGCGAATGCCATTTCGACAAGCCCAGCAAAGAACACCATCCCCCGGACGAGCGGCATGCCTCCGCTCCAGGCTGCTGCCAGCGAGAGACTGAGGTATGTCGGACCGCACAGGCTGGGGCAGAGGTAACCGGAACCGATAAAGGGAAGCCCGACAGACTGGACGATCGAACCGATGCCGGCAGCAATGAGTGAAAGGGTTACCAGCGTGGAGGCGAACTCGATGGTTCCGTTGATCTGACCTGCAAAAAGGATGGTCAGCCCTATGGACACGAACATCAGCATCAGATGCTGGATGGAAAGGACCAGCAGCTGCGCGGGGGGAGGGACGTCATTGACACCGTATTCAACGGATTTCGATACGCTTTCTTTCATGGTTCCCAGGAAACTATGGTGGCTGTGGAAGGTCGGTTATCGCACCGATGTAAAGCTCTTTCCCGGAGAGGCTGGTTTTGCGCAGGTAAAGACATTTTTTGACAAGTTCCCGCTGGTAGCGATTTTTTGCCATGAAAACCACCCAGGCCCGGTCCCGGTTGGCAAGTTTCCTGACCGCGTCTGCGAAAGGCCTGTTGCCGGTTTCATCGGCACATTCCAGGATTTTAATCTGCACCGAGCTGTTGTTCAGGATCGGCGAGATAAGCATGGTACCGTCCGGATAGAAGGCGAAAAGCCTGACATCACGATAATTGAAGGGAGATTTCGGATCGGCGATCTCCGCAATCGATGCTTCTCCTTTCTTCTCTACAAGCGAGACGGCCCCGTTTACGGCAATCCTGATAAACTCTTTTTCCTCGTGCGGGTAATCCATGCCGCCGCCGACAAGAAGCGATCGTCCTTCAGGAGTTTTAACAAGGAAATTACAGGAGGATTTCGGCACGGGGTAGAATTTTCCAGGCTCCCACCAGAAATAGTGAACCCAGCCATGAGGGTTTTCAGGGTCTGTGGTCGCTTTCAGGATAAACTGGATAACCTGTTTTCCGCTGATATCGGTCAGGTTGTAGAGGTCCTTTCCCTCGAGCCATGGCATACCTGCATGGTAAAGGTTTCTACCGTCGATGTCGTAAATGTAGAGATAGAAATCCGGAGTACGGTAGCGGTTGTAATTGGAACGGAAATAGGGAATGCTTTTCATGCCGTCGCGCCTGATGATCTCAGCCGCATTGTATACGAATGTTACAAGGTTCCTGGTATCACGGTACTGGTACATGGAAAGATCGAGAGGAGCCGTGCGATCACTGCAGCCGGAACATAAGGATACCGTCAGGAAGAAGAGGCAACGGTAGAGGAACGAAAGATGCTTTGCATTCTTGAAGCAAGTCCGATTTTCTGTCATGACGCTTTCGTGGTTTCAGGAATAATTCAGAACCGCTAATGCCTGTTATGAAACGGATGCATCTTCGTATTTACTGTTAATGTAAGTAAAAAAAGATGATCAGAACTTGCGGGGAAAGCTCTTTCCGATTTTTTATGCCGTTTGATTTTAATTCAGCCGGGCCTTTTTCCGCAGGGCCAATAATTTCTGATCGATGTTGAAAAGGATATTCAGCACCACGGCAAGGATCGTCGTTGTCGGTAAAGGATCGGTGAAAATGGTCTGGACAAGAATCGGCGATCTTGCATAGAGGCTCTGGAGAAATGCCGTGCTGAGTCCGAAAAACAGCGATATGCCGGCAACGAATGTTTTGCGTGTATGCCAGGGTTCGCTGAACATTTTTTCGAATCCGGCACAGATCATGTAGCTTCCTGCAAAAATCAGCGAGGACCCGAGAATCGGTTTTGGGATAAGTGCCATCGCGGCGCTGATTTTGGGACAGATCGATATCAGAACAAAAATGATCCCGGCTCCGACACCGATCCATCTACTGAGGACCTTCGTACTTCCGGCAAGGCCGACATTGCTGGAAGAGGTATCTATCGCCATACCGCCTATAAGACCTGAAAAGGCCGTGCTCAAGCCATCGGCAACGATCCCCTTGAAGATCGGCGTGTAGTTGACATCCCGAAGCTCCGGTTCAGATGCTTTCTGTGCGGCAAGCAGGTTGCCGAATGTTTTCAGCATTCCGCTGATCGAGACGATGATGAACGGCAGCAGCATGTCCAGGCGGAAACTGATTTTCATGAACTCCCTGTCGGGGGATGGCAAGGCGAAAAACGGGTATTTTCCTATTGCGGAAAGACTTTGCAGATATTCCGGAAGGATGAGGAACGATAAAGCAAGTCCTGAAATGACGCCTATCAGCAGGCAGCATATCTTTATGAGGCCTTTTCCCCAGGTATTGCAGAGTACGGTCACCATGAGCGTCACGATGCCGACCGCAATATCTTCTCCACGTACGGAGTCGTCTTTCAGGTCGAGCCCGAAAAAAGAGATAACGGCCATTTTGATGATACTGACGCCAACCATGGACACGACAAGTCCAACGATATAGGGGGGAATGATGTTGCGCAGCTTTTGCAGCATCGGGGCCAGGGCGATTTCCAGGATACCGGCAAGAAAAATCATTCCTCTTACCAGAGGCATTCCTCCGGTCCAGGCGGCCATCACCGACAAGCTGAGATAGGATGGCCCGCAGAGGCTCGGGCAGAGGTAGCCGGAACCGATGAACGGCAGGCCTGCCGATTGAATGATAGAACCGAAACCTGCAGCGATCATGGAAAGCATCACCATGTTTGTGGTGAATTCGGTGTCTCCTTTGACCTGGTCGGCAAAAATGATGGTCATACCTATCGTCGAAAACATGAGCATGACATGCTGCAGTGAAAAAATCACAAGCTGGGGCAGAGGAGGGATATCGTTCACGCCGTATTCCAGCGTTTTCGAGGAGTTGCGACTCATCTTGACAGTCCTGTTTATTTACCTTTTGATGCCGGTATGGATTCCGGACTTTGCCTCAGCCAGGATAATACCGTCAGATCCAGATTGACCAACAGGTTGAGAATGATGACGCAAATGGTCGCCGTAGGCAGAGGATCGGTGAAGACAGCCTGGACCATTTCCGGAGTTCTGGCGAAAACTTCCGGCAGCAGCGCTGTGCTGAGGCCGAAAACAAATGAAATTCCTATGACAAATGTTTTGCGTTCATCCCAGGATTCACTGAACAATTCTTCCATTCCTGTGCAGATGAGATAACAGCCGGAATAAATCATCGAAGAACCGAGGACCGGTTTTGGAATCATCATCATCGTTTCTGTTATCACGGGAGAGAATGACAACAGTATCAATATCGTTCCTGCGCCGATGCCTATCCAGCGGCTCAATACTTTCGTGTTTCCGGCCAGCCCGATATTTCCTGAGGAAATTCCGGTCGCCATGCCGCCAAGGATGCCGGCGAGCACCTTTGCGAAACCGTTCGTGACGATACCTTTCCTGATCGGTCCGTAATCGATTTCTTCGAGTTCAGGTTGCGATATCTTCTGTACGGTCAGCAGGTTGCCGAAAGACTTGACGGCACCGCTGACTGAAATCACAAAAAAAGGCAGCATCCTGTCAATCCGGAAATGCAGCTTCAGAAATTCTCCGGAAATCGACGGCAATGCAAAAACCGGGAAACGGCCAAGTGTCGTGAGTGCATGCCGGTATTCCGGATTCATCATGACCGCCAGGGACCATCCTGCCGTCACACCGATAAGAAGGCAGAATATCCTGACATTGCCGTTGCCCCAGATATTGCAGAGCCATATGGTCAGCAGCGTGACGGCACCGATAATCAAATCGTTGTTCCTGACGATATCTCCCCTGAGTTCCAGTCCGAAAAATGAGATGACGGATATTCTGATAAAACTGATGCCGACCATGGCAATGATAAAACCGACGATATATGCGGGGAAGATTTTTTTCAGTTTGTGCAGCAACGGGGCAAGAGCCATTTCAACCAGTCCGCTGAAAATGAGCATCCCCCTGACGAGTGGCATGCCTCCGTCAAGGGCGGCTGAAACTGTGAGACTGAAGAACGAGGGCAGACAGATATTCGGACAGAGGTATTTCGCTCCGAAAAACGGCAAGTTCGAGGATTGGAGGATGGACGCAATTCCGCAGACGATCATGGAGAACATGATCAGGTTCGAGGCAGGTTCCCCTGACGCGCTGATCTGCGCTGCCATAAGGATGGGCAGGCTAATAGATACGGACATGAGCATGAGATGCTGCAATGAAAGCATGAGCAGTCTTAACGGGGGAGGAATGTCGTTAACACCATATTGTATGGTTCTCGAAAGCTGTTCATCCATAACAACACTTGATATCCGTGATGAAGCACAAACGGGGAACGCAATATTGAACAAAATATACGCAACCTTAAATAAACATGTGTATTATCAACGAATTTCATCGCGAATGATTCGATATTTCCTGCATGCAGTTCATTTTTCCTCTTTTCGGTGATTGCTCCATGATTTTGGATTTTCCAGGGTAATGACTATCGTTTCTGGTCAGAGTCCCGTAACCGTTTGCCTGAAAAGGAGAACGTATGCTTTTTGTCAAAAAAGCCCTTGCGATAGCGCTGTTTCCATCAGGTCTTGTCCTGCTGCTGCTCTTGTGCGGACTTTTGCTGCGCAGGAAACTGTTCGTGTGGATCGGAACACTGCTTTTCTTTCTGTTCAGCATGCCGGTCTTCAGCGATGCGCTTATCTGTGCACTCGAGGGAACAGCCGGACGAAAACCGGTTATCGAGGCGGGTAAAGCCGATATGATCGTGGTACCCGGAGGTATGACGGAACAGGTGGAAGGTGCACCGCTTGGCGAGTGGAAAGATGCGGCCGACCGGTTCGAAGGCGGCATCGATCTCTACCGTGCAGGAAATGCACCGCTACTGGTTTTTACCAGAGGGCGGCTGCCCTGGAGAATGAACGAAGTCCCGGAAGGGGAACTGCTCGCACGGAGGGCTGAGAAACTCGGAATCCCGGCGAAAGCAATCCGTCTGACAGGCCTGGCGGGCAATACCGCCGAGGAAGCTGACGAACTCCGCAGGCTGTCTGAAGAAGGAAAGATCGGAAAAGGAAATACGATCATACTGGTGACCAGCGCTTATCACATGCCCCGAGCGCAGCTGTTGTTCGAACGACAGGGCTTCCGTGTTATCCCTTACAGTGTCGATTTTCAGGTCGGAGACAGAAAACCTCTTACCCTGTTGTCTTTCCTGCCGGATGCGGAGGCCTTCCTGCATTCGGAAAAAGCGATGAGGGAAATTATCGGGCTGGTGTATTACAGAGTGCTGAGGACTCAGGACTGAGTGGGAACTGGAAAGTGGAAAGTGGAGAGTGGGGACTCCGGAGAATTAACTATCAATTCCGATTAGCCCCGGTTGGCAGCAAGAGCTGAGATTTTGTCATTCTGAGCAAAGCGAAAAATCCAGAAAGATGCCGGACATTTTTCAAGAGCAGCAAGAGCTTTGGGGGCTGGGTAGAGGGGTTTGGGAAATGAGTTAAGAAAAATCGGTCCGATCAGACGGATCGGGTCTATCTGTCGGAAGTTTCCAACCACATCCCACATCCCACTTTCCACTTTCCAGTCCCCGCCCAAGCACACGGCAAAGGGACAAAAAGGACTGCAGGGACAACAGCGATAAAAAACTCAAATCCTGACTCCCCGGCCCCAAGCACCCAGCACTCAGTCCTCAGCACTCAGTCCTCAGTCCCATCACGCCCCTACGGGGCTGAACCCCAAATTAATTTTGTAACTCCTTCCAGGGGCTGGCACCCCTGGCTTCCAATATCCCGCCCTCTATGTGGCTTTCCCAGTCCTGAGTCCTCAGTCCTGAGTTCCCCAGCACCCATTACCCAATCCCCACTTTCCACTTTCCACTTTCCAATCCCCAGCCCCCTCTCAGCTCATCGCCAGGATCTGCTTCGCTGCAGCGGAGACTTTCGAGGCGAGGTAGGAGGTGAAGGCTGCGGAGCCGTTCAGGCAGGGAATGGTCGATACGTCGGAAAGCGCACTGGCAACCTTGAGCTCGTCCCCCCGGTGGATGGTTTCGTTCCCGTCTGCGAAGTAACCGCAGCCGAAAAGGTCTGCACCCGTAAACCCTTCTTCCCTGATTTCCGTGCACACCTCCTCGAAAGAAGGCCTGGTCCAGGTTCCGCCGACATCATGGTTGAGAAACGCGGTAAAAACCTTCGAATAGGGGTTTGAGGGGTGAGCGGCGATCATGTTGCCGAGCCGCCCGGCAAGGCTCATGGTCTCGTGGAGCCCTGTCCGGAAGTTCGGCGTTCCGCCTTTCGCATCGGCGACAAGGGTCCCGTGATACATGAGCACCAGCGCCCGTTTCCCCCGACGGGTAAAGCCTATTTGCGCAATGCAGCCGAAGAGGTGGTCGAGGAAAATCGGATAGAGATCGCCGTCATCCCACAAACGGCTGATGACCCTGGCCCTTCCAAGTTCCGCAGGAGATCTCGTCGATTCGAGGTAGCTGCACAGAAGGCCGCAGGAAAGGGTGCTGTCTATCGGCGACATGGAAACGATCACCTGCCCGTCATGAGAACGGGTACTGTCGATAATCTTCTCGACCGCAGGATCGGATGCGGAAAATGCGGCATGGACGTCGAAAGAAATCCCTTCGCCTCCATGTTGAGACTCGAGTAACAGCTGAAGCGACTCGGCCTGCCGCCTCGTGATACCGTTATGTGGTGAGGCCTGTGAGTTGGAGAGACTGCGAATCCGTTTCCGCATCGAAGAGGTTGCCGAAATGAAATGCCGGAGGGGAAGCGGGATCGGCATGACCATGGACGCATGCCCGAGGGTCTGCATGTTCACCCGATAATTCTCACGCAAGCCGGTGGTTTCGGCTTCGCCGTGCGCGGCGAGGATGACGGCGAAACGCTTCTTTTCCGTCATGGCGGCTGCTGACCCTGTCAGGATTTTCCCGCTTTGACGATTTTGACCTGCATCCCTTCATGGAAATTCTCTTTCGGGACCAGGGCGACCCTGTCGCCTTTGCCGAGTCCGCCAATCACCTCGAAAAAGGTCATATCTCCCGCTCCTGTCCGGACAGGCTGTTTTTTCAGCTTACCGTTGTCGATTTTCCAGACATAGCTCCGATGGTTTTCTTCAAAGACGGAGCTTTTCCTGACAAGGATCGCGTTGGGCTTCGTATTGTATATGATATTGGCTGTAGCCGTCATGCCAGCCTGAATCCGGCCTGCATCACCTTCGAGGGTGAGGTAGATTTTCGAGGTTTTCGTGATCTTGTCTGTCTGCGGGACGATCCGGTTAACGATGGCGTGAATCCTTTTTTCCGGGTATGCATCGAGCGCCACCGTTGCCTGCTGGCCTTTGCGGATGCGGGGCATGTCGAGCTCGTCCACTTCGACGCAGACCGTGTAGTTCGCCGGATCGACAACGGTCGCGACGAGGCTGTTAGCCTGCACGTAATCTCCTTTCCTGACGTTCTGCAGCGTAAGGATACCAGAGAACGGAGCCCTGACGGAAAGCTTTTTCAGATCGTCTTCCCGCTGTTTCAGCTGCATCGTTTTCTGCTGCAGCAATTCTTCGGACTGGACACGGTTCTTTTCGGCATCCTCGAGTTCCTGACGGGAAATCGCCCCTTCCCTGAAAAGGTTGCTTTTCCGCTGGAACATGCGCCGGTTGTCGCCGCTGACGGCCTGCTGCTCGGCAAGGGCCGCCCTGGCTTCCTTCAGGGCAAGCAGGGGCCGCTGGCTGTCGAGTTCGATAATCTGCTGGCCTGCGGTGACCCTCTCCCCTTCCTTCGCCCCGACGTAACTGACCGAACCGGAGTACTCCGCACTCAGGTTCGCGATGGCGTCGGCTTCGACAAATCCGGTGGCGTAGATCGCCTGGACCAGTTCCGCATTGGTAACCTCACCCGCCTCGATATCGACCGTATTTCCCCTGAAGATGAGAAACAGGACCGTTACGACAAGAATGAGGGCAAGAGCGATGGAATATTTCGGAAGGAATTTCTGAAGGGATTTCATTGGCGCATTCTTTATTGGCAGCTCTGATTTATTGTTCCGGAAATCCCTGGGCACCGTGCCGCCCCGGTTCGGAACAGATAAAGAGAGATGTTCTTTATGTATTCAGCACATGGAAGTTACATGTTTTAACTTTTTTCTCCGCCGGAAGCTTGGTATTTCAATATTTTTATCAATCTTTAGAATCATTTTTTCACGACGTCCGGGGTTTTCCCGGACAGTTTTTCATCAAATGACCGATTAATCTACTCCGACGATGGGCGATTATCAAGATACCGGGAAAAACTTTCTTGAAACCGTAAAATTCGATTCGAACGGGCTCGTTCCGGCAATCGTGCAGGATCACGAGACCGGCAAGGTGCTCATGATGGCCTGGATGAACCGCGAAAGCCTCCAGATGACGCTTGACAGGAAAAAAGCCTGTTACTGGAGCCGCAGCCGCAAGGAACTCTGGCTGAAAGGCGAATCATCGGGCAATATGCAGGAGGTACACGACATCCTGATCGATTGCGACGGAGACACGCTCCTGCTCAAGGTTTCACAGAAAGGCGGCGCCTGCCATGTCGGTTACCACTCCTGTTTCTTCCGTAAAGTCAAGGACGACCTTTCGATGGAAATCTGCGATACCCTGATGTTCAATCCTGAAGATGTCTATGGCAAAAAAAGCTGACGCGCCGGGAGCAGACGCAAGGGAAAGCGCAAAAAAACTCAACCTGACGAAATCGAGGCATGCCATCCAGTCGATGTTCGACGACGTCGCGCCGGCATACGATTTCCTGAACCACCTGCTCAGCCTGGGAATTGACAACTACTGGCGGGCAAGGGCAAGCAGGACGGCAAGGAACCTCATCGGGACAAACCCCGATCCGAGAATCCTCGATGTCGCCACCGGCACCGGTGACCTTGCCGCTTCGATGGCGAAAATCCCCGGAGCGAAAGTCACCGCACTGGACCTTTCTCCGGAGATGCTGGTAATAGCGAGGAAAAAATATCCCGCGATCACCTTCCTCCAGGGTTACGCGGAGAAACTGCCTTTCGAATCGGCCAGTTTCGATATTGTCAGCGCAGGTTTCGGTGTCAGGAATTTCGAAGAGCTCGACAAGGGCATGCAGGAGTTCCACAGGGTGCTGAAGCCGGGAGGGCATGCGATCATCATCGAGCCGATGATACCCCGGAACGAGATCATGAAGAACGCCTATCTCATGTATTTCAAGAATGTGCTGCCGAAGATCGCCGGGCTGTTCAGCAAATCGACCTTTGCCTACGATTATCTGCCCCATTCTGTCGAACAGTTCCCGCAGGCCGAAGCATTTACCGCGATCCTGAAGAAAAACGGGTTCCGCACTGCAGCCTTCTACCCCATGACCTTCGAAACCTCGATTCTTTACGTCGCCGGAAAATAAGGGCATCCATAAGAGATTTTCCGGCGGCATCCCCATTTACCCTTTCATGGTTCCGTGTCCCAGCGTAATTTCAGCAGCGGTATGGCAAACGGATAGAGTGCGATACCAAGAACGTCGGCAATGAAATAGAAAAGTTCGCAATCCCTGAACGGGACGAAAAGCTGTATCATCTCCAGCCCTGCTCCGTAAAGCAGCAGAACGGCGATTTTCCTGTACGTGAAGGGTTAGCCGGGAAAGGCGAAATCAAGCAGCAGGGAGAGGATAAAAAATGCAAAGAGGTGCTCGAACTTGTAGGACCAGATAAAACCGTAATGGCAGAGGCCGGGAGTGATGACCTTGCCGTGGATGAAGATGACCGACAAGACCAGGCAGAGTCGTGCTTCAATGGCCAGGAACCGGGTTTCCTGTTTCATGCGGCATGGGGGAATCAGGTTTTCTTTCAAGCTCAGCCCAACAGCGTCTTTCCCTCTTTCATGGCATTGCGGTACTTCGTGAAATTCCTGCAGGCATGCTCCAGCTCGAGACGATCGTCATGGATTTTCTTGATGAGCTCGACAACCTGTCCGGGTTCAGTGACATGGAAAATCATATGCATGTCGCTTTTGGCGAAAAGCTGCCGGGGCAGGACTTCCGTTTCGAGCCAGAGCAGGAGGTTCGTCCAGATTTCACCGAACAGGATGACGGGCGTTTCGCAGATATGCTCCACCTGGACAAGCTGCCAGGTGTAGAAGAGTTCAAGCAGGGTACCTATACCTCCAGGGGCGACCACCACGGCATCGGATAGCGCCATGAACGTGTCGAGCCTGCTGCTGAAAAGCGAAAACTCCTCCTTGATATCGAGGTAGGCGTTCGGCTGCTGTTCTTTCGGAAGCCTGATGTTCAGGCCTATCGACCTGCTCTGGGAACTGGCGCTCTTTGTACCCGCATTGGCGGCCTGCATGAGGCCCGGACCGCCTCCCGTCACGATGTCGAAACCGTAACCGGCGAGCCCTTTCGCAATGGTGAAGACATTCCGGTAGTCTTCGCTGCCTTCCTCTATCCTTGCGGAACCGAATATCGCCACCCTGTAATGAAGGTCCATTTTCCCTCTGATTAAAATTTTTCCGGATGCCCGTTCAGAGCATGGCCTCGAACTCGTCTTCGGAAATCACCCTGACACCAAGCTTAATGGCTTTTTCAAGCTTGCTTCCGGGCTCGCTCCCTGCAACGACAAAGGTTGTTTTTCTGCTTACGGAGCTCACGATCCTTCCCCCCCTTTCCATGACCAGATCCGAAGCTTTCTGGCGATCGCAGTGTTCGAGCGTCCCGGTAAAGATAACGCTCATCCCTTCGAAATTGCGGTTGACAAGCTCTTTCTTTTCTGAAGAACGCATGGTTACGCCTGCATCCCTGAGTTTCTGAATCAGCTCCCTGATTTCGGGTTTCGAAAAAAAATCCCTGATGCTGTGCGCCACAACCGGGCCGATATCGGGAACCATCGCAATCTCCTCCTCTCCGGCCTCGACAAGCATATCCAGCGAGGGATAGGCATTGGCGAGCTCACGCGCGGTCGCGCGGCCGACATGGCGGATGCCGAGCGCATAGAGCTGGCGGTCGTAACTTTTCGTCCGGCTCTCGTCGAGCGCCCTGAGCAGGTTCTGTGCGGATTTCGGGCCCATCCGGTCGAGGCGTTCGAGCTGCGGCTGCTGCAGATAATAGAGGTCGCCGACGTCCCTGACAAGCCGCAGGCTTACCAGCTGGTCCACGAGCGCTTTTCCGAGCGTCCTGATATCCATCGCGTCCCGTGATGCGAAGTGCAGCACCCGGCCCCTTATCTGTGCCGGACAGTCGCGTTCATCGGGGCAGTACCAGCTCACCTCGTTTTCCGGCTTCACCAGCGAGGTCCCGCACTCTGGACAGACTTCAGGAACGATGATCGGGCGTGCTTCAGCCGTCCGCTTTTCAAGCACCGTGCTCACGACCTTCGGGATCACTTCGCCGGATTTTTCAATGACGACCCGGTCGTTGATCATGACGCCGAGCCGTTCGATCTCGTCGAAATTATGGAGGGTCGATCGGGAAACCGTCGAACCGGCAAGCTTTACGGGTTCGAGTTCGGCAACCGGGGTCACGGTCCCGAGGCGGCCGATCTGGAAAACGACATCGCGCAGAAACGTTTCGGCCTGCTGTGCCGGATATTTGTATGCGATAGCCCAACGGGGGCTTTTCGATGTCGCCCCGAGCCGTTCCCATTGCCTCACGTCGTTCAGTTTGAGCACGACGCCGTCGGTTTCATATGGAAGTTTCCACCTTTTTTCTGACCACTCGCCGATAAACTTCGCAATTTCCGGCAGGGCGTGGCAGAGCCGGTAATTGCCGCCCGTGTCGAAGCCGAGTTTCTCGAGCGTCTTCAGCCTCGAAAGATGATCGGCCGATTCGTCCTGCAGACCTTTGAGCCAGTAGGCCACGAAATACATGCGGCGTGAAGCCACCTCCGAGGAATCCTGCAGCTTGAGCGTCCCGGCAGTCGCGTTGCGCGGATTGGCGAAACGGTCCTCTTCCGGACGGGAATCGTTGAGGCGGTCGAAATCCTCCCTGCGCATGAACACCTCGCCACGCACTTCGACATCAGCTATGCCGAGTTCGCCGAGAATATTCCGGGGGCCGTCGAGACGGAGCGGAACGGTCGGTATGGTGCGGATGTTCGCCGTGATGTCGTCTCCCTGCATTCCATCCCCGCGTGTCGCACCGCGCACCAGCAGACCTCCACGGTAGACCAGGCTCACCGCGACGCCGTCGAACTTCAGCTCGGCCACCATGTCGGATGACTGCCCGCCTTCTGCGGCAAGCATCCTGACGACCCGGTTGTGGAAATCCTCGATTTCGGCAAGCGAGTAAGTGTTTGAGAGGCTCAGCATCGGCTCGGCATGCACGACCGTCGGGAACGAACGGGTGATCGTCCCGCCCACCCGCTGTGAGGGGCTGTCCGGCGTGACAAGCTCGGGATGTTCCTTTTCGAGCGCGACAAGTTTTTCGAGCAGCCTGTCGAACTCGAAATCGGATAACTCCGGTTCAGCTTCGATATAGTAGAGGCGGTTGTGGCGCTCTATCTCGCTGCGGAGTTTCGCGAGGGTTTCCTGGATGCTGCCTGCCATGGCCGTGCGTTAACGGGAAGGCGAGAAAGCCCATCCGGCGAGGTTCTTGAGGAAACCGAGGGAACCGGGAATGCCGAGTTTCTCGAATGTCGCCCTGAGCACCCGCGGATAACGCCACGCGACCCTGATCATGACCGCGATCAGCTCATCGAACTTCATTTCGTCGCGGAACATCGACTGGCGGTAACGGGGAGGAAGGTCGTCGAGCACGATCATCACCTCGTTCATGAGGTCGTTGACGAAGTTGGGTTCGTCTGTGGCCGAATTGAAACACATGTATTTCATCAGGTTGGCCATCGACGCCACATTGTGTTCGTAGGCGCTGATCTTTTCAAGCTTCTCCTTCGACAGGTCGTTTTCGCCCAGCGCCCGGTCAAGGTCCGCGGTCAGACGTGGCAGGTTGCGCACCATCGATCCAAACCCGCAGAAAGTCAGCGGCGAACCGAGCGAAGCCGCATCGCCGAAAAGAATGATCCTGTCGTCCGCAATCTCCCTGGTGCGATTGAAGCCGTCATGGAAATACGCGGGAATGATCCCGAATACCGGACGGTGGACGGTGAAATCCCTGCCTGGCTTCTTGTATTCACCGAGGATCCTGAAGTAGGTTTCGAACAGGGCAAGCAGGCTCTTGTCGTTGGGCGAATCCACCTCGTCGTAAAAAAACAGGTAGGTGATGTACTGGGAACCGCTTCCGGGGAACCCTTCCCAGATCAGCTGGCGCCCTTTCCTCGAGCTCATGTCCGCGGGTCCGGTGGATACGAGTATTTCTCCATGATCATAATCCGCATTTTCAAATCCGCTTGCAATCGTGCCGACAGTCGGACAGACATGGGTCTGCGGCATGCCCTTGTTGAGCTGCATGGCAATCGGGGAAAGCACCCCCATGACGTCAACCAGCACCCTTGTGCGGTAATAAAAAGGCTTTCCTTCGCGATCGGCGGTTTTGACGACAATATGGTCCGGGAAACGGTAACAGCAGATGAAAGACATGCCTGCGATGACCGCGCTTCCCGGTGACGCGAGCACCTTTTCCTTCGCGATGCCGAGCAGGCGGTCGGCGTCAACCGCACAGTCGAGCACATTTTCCATCACTAACCGCTTCTGGCTGCCGTCCGGCTTGTAGAACTCTACCCAGCCTGCCTTGTAGCGCCTCACGATCGTTGAATCGATCTCGCTTCCGGTAAAAAGTCCCGTAAGCATGAGATTGTCGAGCTCTTTCCTCGAGATGTTCCAGTCCCTCGTGGATTTTGCAGGTTCACGCCTGTCCACGACCAGCACGTTCCTGCGGTATGTTCCGGCCATCACTCCGGCATGAAGCAGGCTGAGCGTGCCGCCTGCATAGACGAGATCGTATTCGCCGCTGACCGTTGCGTCGGAGGGAAGCGCGGATGCCGGCAGGATAACTTCAGGCAGCGGCCCTTTCAGCACCTCCCAGTAACGGTCGATTTCGAAAAGGTGATCGAGATGGCGCTGACCGTCAGCGATCGATGAAAAAGCTTTGTAGAGGGCTGGATGCGTCTCCCTGATCTCTGCAAGTGACAGCGGCATAACAGGATAGTGAAAAAATAATGTACCTTATCTTGAAATTCATTCAGGATACCCGGGCTTCCATGCCCCTGAGCATCGAATCGCTCTCTATGGTCCCGTCAACCAGGTGGATGCGCCTTCCCGCCCTGTTTGCGAACTCCTCGTCATGGGTCACGACAATAATCGTCTGCCCGTTTTCACGGTTCAGTTTTTCGAACAGCTCATAGACGTTGCCCGCAGATTTCGAATCGAGGTTGCCGGTCGGTTCGTCCCCGAGCAGAAGCTTCGGTTCGTTCGCAAGGGCCCTTGCAATGGCTACCCGCTGCTGCTGTCCTCCTGAAAGCTGGCTTGGCCTGTTCGTATATTTGTTCGACATGCCCACCGTATCGAGGAGCATCATCGCCCGATCGCGGATCTCCTTGCGGCTGCGGCGGCCGTTGATCATCATCGGCATGCTGACGTTTTCCACGGAGTTGAACTCAGGTAGCAGAAAATGGAACTGGTAGATGAACCCGATCTTTTCATTGCGAATGCGGGTCATTTCCGTTTCGTTTTTTTCAGTTATATCATCTCCATCGATCCAGACCCTGCCTGAAGTCGGTTTGTCGAGCCCACCCATGATGTACAGCAGCGTCGATTTCCCTGATCCCGAAGGCCCGGTTATAGACACGAATTCACCGGCTTTTACGTCGAAGGTGAGGTTGGGAATGATTGTCTGGCGAACATCCCGCGACAGTTCGAGCTCACGCCGGATATTTTCAAGTTTGAGGATCGTTTCAGCCATCAGAAACCGGGGACCTTATTCAGGATTGACCATGAAGCCATCGAAAAACCGATATCGTTGCATTTCTTGTATAGAAATTTATTATAACAAAAAAGCGGTTAAACGCGGAGCGATATCTCATTCCGGCCTGTTGCCGGATATCGGGAAACCTCTTCCCCGTTTGCATGCGTTGTGTTTCAGCATATATTACGGGAGGACCGGATGCCGGTTGTTAACCAGGGCCATTAATAACAATTCAACAATAAGTCGCCGATATTCCTAATTTTTTTAGGTTATCTTCTTTTTATTCCGCATATACAATAAAAATTCAGACCAGACACCCGCACTTTCCATGCTCTATACACTTCCGGACAGAGAGATCGAGCGCTTTATCGAAGAAGATGTACCATACGGCGATCTTACCACATCGCTGCTGGGAATAGGAGCTGTCAGGGGTGAAATTACGTTCACGAGCCGCGAAAACACGGTACTCTGCTGTACTGAGGAAGCTGCTCGTGTCCTCGAAAAATCAGGCGCCGAAATACTGTACTGCACGGACAGCGGCACCTGCGTCGAACGCGGTGTGACGTTCCTGAAAGCGCACGGTCCTGCAGCAAGCCTGCATTCCGGATGGAAAGCAGCCCTGAACCTGCTCGAATATGGTTCCGGAATAGCGACTCGTACCCATGCCATTGTCACGAAAGCCCGGCAGTCCAATCCCGGCATCGTTGTCGTCACTACCCGCAAGTCGTTTCCGGGAACGAAAAAAATCGCCATCAAGGCCATCATGGCAGGGGGCGCAATGCCGCACCGGCTCGGCCTCTCCGAAACCATACTGGTGTTCGACAGGCACCGGTCGTTCCTCCCCGACGGCCGGAGTTTCGCCGATACGGTACGCTCCCTGAAAAAGAGGGCACCGGAACACAAGGTCATCACCGAGGCGGATTCCTTTGACGAGGCCTTGAGCTTTGCCGGAAGCGGGGCCGATGTCGTACAGGTGGACAAAATGAAACCGGAACTATTGTCGGAACTTGCAGAACGAATCCACAGCGAGTTCCCCGGGGTTGCGGTTTCTGCAGCAGGCGGCATCAATGCTGAAAATGCCTCGCTGTATGCCGCAACGGGCATAGACATCATGGTGCTGTCTTCGGTATATTTCGGAAAACCGTCGGATATCGCCGTATCGCTTCACCCCTCGAACAGCGCACTGCCGCAAGAATGACCCCGGCCATGCAACTGACACCTGACGATATCAATGCCATCCTGCTCTCGATGAAAGTGGCCCTGACGGCAACCATCTTGGCACTTCCATTCGGATTTGCCGCAGCATGGCTGATCGTCTACAAGGCGTTCAGGGGCAAAGTGCTGCTCGAAGTCCTCGTCAACCTTCCCCTTACCCTGCCGCCGGTCGTCATCGGCTACCTGCTCCTGCTCCTCCTCGGCAGAAACGGGTTCATAGGCAAAACGCTCCAGGATGTCGGCATTCCGGTGATTTTCACCTGGAAAGCTGCGGTTATCGCTTCGGCAACCGTCGGCTTCCCGCTGCTGGTGCGCTCGATCCGGCTCGGCATGGAATCCATCGAACCCGGCCTCATCGATGCGTCCCGCAGCCTGGGGGCACCATGGCACGACACCCTGTTTTCGGTCGTCCTTCCGCTCTCATCGAGAGGCATCCTGGCCGGATCCTCCCTCATGTTCGCAAGGAGCATCGGCGAATTCGGCGCCACGATCATCGTCGCAGGGAACATCCCCGGAATAACCCAGACCATTCCCCTCGCGATCTACGACTACGCGAGCTCTCCGTCGAGCACGGCAATGGCCCTGTCGCTCTGCATCGTCGCCATCATGATTTCCGTCACCGTGCTGCTCCTGCATGACGCGGTCGCCGGAAAAATCGAAAAGGGAAGGGTCCGGTGAAGCTCAGTATCGACATCGAAAAAAAATTCAGCGGATTCTCCCTGCAGTTCGCGACTACCGTAGAAGGTCCGCGAACCGGGATATTCGGACCGTCGGGCAGCGGAAAATCGACACTGGTCAGCATCCTCAGCGGCCTGCAGCAGCCTCAGAGGGGCGAAATCACCATCGACGGCGAATGCCTTTTCAGTAGCTGCCGCAATATCAATCTCGCCCCGGAAAAACGAAGGATTTCGATTGTGTTCCAGCAGTCGATGCTTTTCCCGCACATGAGTGTCAGATCGAATATTCTCTACGGCTACCGGCGCTGCAGGTCTGCGGAAAGACGCATTCACCCGGATGCGCTCATCGAGCTCCTGAAGCTGCAGCCGCTCCTCGAGAGGGATACGCTCACTCTTTCCGGCGGAGAAAGGCAGCGGGTCGCTCTGGCGAGGGCAGTGCTCGCGAACCCGAGGCTGCTGCTCATGGACGAACCGCTGTCAGCCCTTGACGATACCCTCAGGTTCCAGATCATCCCGTACCTGAAAAGCGTCAGTACGGAGTTCGGCATCCCATACCTGTTCATCTCGCACTCACTCGTCGAAATGCAGCTGATGGCGGACCGTGCCATCGTCATGGAAAACGGACGCATCAGGGAAGAAACGACCCCGG
Organism: Chlorobiaceae bacterium; assembly: GCA_013334565.1. Classification (GTDB taxonomy): domain Bacteria; phylum Bacteroidota; class Chlorobiia; order Chlorobiales; family Chlorobiaceae; genus Chlorobium. Next base: position 16,737 of record JAAXXI010000019.1, on the reverse strand, counting down.
ACAGGCTCGCACGTAAAAAAATGGGCGCAAGCAGGTATGGTTACCAGAATCTGATGCGTTTTTCCGGAGCGGAAGCATGCAACGGCATGTATGCCTGCAGGTGGGGCGGCAACACCATCTTTGTTTCCGAAGACCCCGGCGGCGGAGAGTCGCTTTTCGAGCTTTCGTCGCGCGAGATTATCCTGTTCAGGAAAAACCCCGAAGCGATCAGTGCCCGCAACCTGCTCCAATGTACGGTCACGGAAATCTTCCTTTCGGATGGGAGGATCGGCGTGGAGCTGACTGCAGGTGGAGAAACCCTTGTCGCGGAAATCGTGCCCAGGGCATCGGAAGAGCTCGCGTTAACGACCGGCTCGGCTATCTTTGCCGCCATCAAGGCATCCTCGTTCAGAAGGCTTTCCTGATGCCTGAAGCTGAAACATTACAACTTTTTATGACCTTTTCCTGTTCCATTTCAATAAAAAGCGGCAGGGCGGGACTACGGCCGCAACGACGTAGAAAACAATCAGGGCAGCCATGAAACCTTCCGGCAGGAAAGTCTGCTTCATGACAGGCGCATCGGGGAAACTCGGCAGCGAGATAGCGCTGTCCATCGCCGGACAGGGATACTCGGTTTTCTTTACCTGGCACTCATCGGAACAGAAGGCGCTCGATCTTCTCGAAAAAATCCGATGGATAAGCCCTGAATCGATGATGCAGCAATGTGATATTTCAAAAACAGCGGATATCGCCTCCGCTTTCGCTGCGTTCAGGAAACAGTTCGAAAGGCTCGACCTGCTCATGGCGAGCGCATCGAATTTTTTCAGCACCCCGCTGCCCGACGTTTCGGAAGAACAATGGGACAGCCTCGTGGATACCAACCTGAAGGGCACGTTCTTTACGATGCAGGAGGCGGTGAAGATCATGCAGCAGCAGGAATCCGGGGGCAGGATCATCACCATGAGCGACATCTCTGCAGGCCTGGTCTGGTGCGATTTCGCGCCTTATACGGTATCAAAGGCCGGCATACAGCACCTTACCAGGATTTTCGCCAGAAAATACGCCCCGCAGATCCTTGTCAACTCCATCGCCCCGGGCACCATCAGCGAGTACCATGAAAACACGCCCGGACCGGCTGAAGAACTGACCGAAAAAATTCCGCTCAGGCGGCTCGGGGATCCGCTCGACATCATCAGGACAATCATCTTCCTTCTTGAGAACGATTATATCACCGGGCAGGTTATCAATGTTGACGGAGGAAGGCTGCTGCGCTGAGGGCAGCAAGAGGGCCATGCAAAAGAGAGTGAAGTGCAAAGACGATAATGTTTTTTTATATTGGCTTTTGACCACAGCCAGCGAAAACCATTACCTAGATCGAAACCCATTATGGAACAGGACGTCCCGGTTATCATCCACGGCGAACATGACACTCCTTCAGCAAGACCGGGCGAAGAGCCTGCAATTGCCGACCAGTTGAAGGAAATCGGTCAATCTCTTACGGAAGTAGTTTCCTCGTTCAGGGAGAGCGAATCCTACGAACAACTGGAAAAAATTTACGAGCAGACCAAGGAATATATCAGGAAAAATCCCGCCCGCGCGATGCTCTATTCGCTCGGAGCAGGAGCGGTACTTGGCCTTTTCATGAGAAAAAGGCATTGAGTGGGAGAATCCGGATACCGTCATGGACATGAAAAGGGATGCGGAACGGGAACCGGCTGAAAAGCAGAGGAAACCCGGCATTCACAGACTTCTCGAAGATACGGCCTCGTCTACGTATGCCGATGTCATTGACATTATCGAGGCCCGGATAGAACTGCTCAAGATAGAGCTGACGGAAAAGATAGCCGCTATTTCGGTTTTCGTTGTCCTCGGCGTCATCCTGATCATCGGCATAGCCTACCTCATCACCACATTCGCACTCCTTGCCGGAGAGCTTTTCAGGCACCAGTTCCTCGGCTACCTGCTGGTCAGCCTTGTGTTCCTGTGCTCCTTTGTTTTTTTAGCCAGAATTAAACCATTGCTTCTCAAAAACCTGATACAGAACATTCTCCTTTCGGTCCATGACTACAAAAAATGACACCCTGCACGGCATCCAGGCACGCATTGAAGAGCTCCAGAGAACTATCGCGGAAAAAGAAAAACAGATCAAGGCAAGGACCCGGAACCTCAAGGAAGACATCGCGGAAGAACTCTCGCCTGAAGAAATCGTAAAAAAACATCCGTTCCTCGCAGCAGGAACGACCTTCACGGCAGGGCTCATCATTACCAAATCGCTCGGCGGCCGTCGGAAAAGCCAGCCGGTTGCAAAATCGCCCGAACCGTCTGCACTTCAGCCCGAGCCGACTGCTTCGCGCAGAAAAGGCGTGATGTACACTATCGGGCTCGACGTCTTCCACTCCCTGAAAGACATCGGCTTCAAATACCTTCAGGGTTACGTGGAGAACAAGTTCAGGAAAACGGGCGGCTCCGGCGATTGACCGCCCTTCCCTTCGCCGCCCGAAGCCTGCAAACTTCTGACTGACTTTTCTTCGAGAAATTCAGTACCTTAACGAAGTTCGCAATCCGTTGCCGCGGAACCACGAGCCTGAAAAGAGATCAACAGGTCAGCCGTGCGTTCCGGCTGGCCTGTTATGACAATCAAGAAAATCAGCCCGTGTTTCAGACAAGAGAACATTTTTACGCAAACCGGATCGCCCGAGAACTTTTTCATCAGACCGACCCCGATTTCCTCACCCTGCAGCATTCCGCCCAGGAAGGTTATGTACAAACCGAAAAACAGGCCGCAATCATCAACGACTTCCTCAAAAAGGAAAAGGGTGCCGATGCCAAGCCTGTCCTGCCTGCGCAACTCAACGGCATGAAGCTGCTTCATGAGCTCTTCCACTATATTTTTTCAATTTCTACAGCTTCACGGCAGCCCGACCTGCTCGACAAGGTCTACCGTCAATTCGAGGAAGAGCTGTCCATAAGGAAATCATCGGCTTACCTTGAAAAATTCCTGTCGGCCTTCCCGCCCCGGACGGTCTTCGAAGGAGATGAAACAGCCCGCGAATGGCTGGAAAAGGGAAAAAACAGGACAGGAGTTGTCGAAGAGTCTTTCATGGTCTGGCTGAACAAGGCGAACCCGGCGCTTGAACCGTTCGGAGAAATACTGTTCGACCGGAAAGTCATGAACACCGGAGAGTACAGAAAACTGATCGGCACCCTGCAGAGCTCCATCAAGACAATGGGCCCGGTCGGGCCCGGCAATCTCGATCTCGAAGAACTGCTGTTCAGCCCGATCAGGCACGCACCATCCTCCATTCTCGAACAGCTTCGCTATATCAGGCTCAACTGGTCCGACCTGCTTCAGGATTCACCGTTCTGGGGTATGCTGGACGTCGCTATCGAATTCATCGAAGACGAGGACAAATACCTGTTTTTCGAAAAGCTGACGCGTGAACAGGGAGCGGATTCGGGACAATGGCTCGAGAAGGAAGCCCAGGTTCCCGACTACAGCACCCTCGACTATGACAACGCGCCGGCGAACTACTCGCTGGACTCCTCCTGGATGCCCGAAGTGGTGATGATCGCCAAAAGCACCTACGTCTGGCTCGACCAGCTCGGCAAACGTTACAGGAGGGCCGTCTCACGTCTGCAGGACATCCCTGACGAGGAACTCGACCACCTTGCCGAACGGGGATTCACCGCGCTCTGGCTCATCGGTCTCTGGCAGCGCAGCACCGCTTCCCAGAAAATCAAGCAGATGCAGGGGAATCCGGAAGCGAAGGCCTCGGCTTACGCTCTTGAAAAATATGAGATCTCTGACGATATCGGCGGATACGAAGGATACCTGAACCTTCGCGACAGGGCCAGGCAGCGCGGCATCCGGCTGGCGAGCGACATGGTGCCGAACCATACCGGCATGGATTCGGAGCTGGTGAGGAGCAATCCCGACTGGTTCCTTTCAGCCTGGGAACCGCCCTATTACAATTATTCCTATACCGGCCCGAACCTCAGCAGCGACCCGAGGTACGGCATTTTCCTCGAAGATGGCTACTGGAACCGTTCGGATGCGGCGGTCACCTTCAAGCGCGTCGATTACCTGACCGGAGACACTCGGTTCATCTACCACGGCAACGACGGCACCAACATGCCGTGGAACGACACGGCACAGCTGAACTTCCTCAGCACGGAGGTACGGGAAGGGGTGATACAGCAGATCCTCCACGTTGCGAGGATGTTCCCCGTTATCCGCTTCGATGCGGCGATGGTTCTTGCCAAGCGGCATATCCAGCGCCTCTGGTTCCCGCTTCCCGGCCATGCCGCAGCGGTACCGTCCCGTTCGGGTTATGCCCTGAGCATGTCCGATTTCGATGCGGCGATCCCGGAAGAGTTCTGGCGGGAGGTTGTGGACCGCGTGCAGAAAGAGGTCCCCGACACCCTCCTCCTTGCCGAAGCCTTCTGGATGCTCGAAGGATATTTCGTCAGGACGCTCGGCATGCACCGCGTCTACAACAGCGCGTTCATGCACATGCTGAAAAAGGAGGACAACACCGGTTACCGGTACCTCATCAAGAACACCCTCGAGTTCGACCCGGAAATCCTCAAGCGCTACGTGAACTTCATGAACAATCCCGACGAGGATACCGCGATAGCGCAGTTCGGAAGGGGCGACAAGTATTTCGGTGTCTGCATGATGATGATCACCATGCCCGGCCTGCCGATGTTCGGACACGGCCAGGTGGAAGGGTTCACCGAAAAATATGGCATGGAATACGCCAAAGCCTATTATGACGAACAGCCCGACGAATATCTCGTCGAACGCCATTACCGGGAGATTTTCCCGATCCTGAAAAAGCGTCCGCTCTTCGCCGAGGTCCGGAATTTCTTCCTTTACGATGTTTTCTCCCCGGAAGGATCGGTCAACGAAAACATTTTCGCCTATTCGAACAGGCGCGAAAACGAAACGGCGCTCGTAGTCTTCAACAACTCGTTCGAACGTGCCGTCGGCTGGATCAGGACATCGGCCGGCTACCTGCGCGATGGACAGATCATGCAGAGCTCGCTTGGCCAGGGGCTCAACCTGGAAAATCGGGACAATGACTTCGTCATTTTCAGCGACCATGCGAGCGGGCTCGAATTTATCCGTTCTGCGAGGGAAATCCATGAAAACGGCCTGCTCGTGGCGCTCGAGGGTTACCGCTACAACGTATTTCTCAATTTCCGCGTCGTGCAGCCATCGAGGTTCCGGCCTTATGACCGGCTTTGCATGCAGTTGAACGGAAACGGTACCCCGTCGATCGAACGCGCCGCCCTCGAAATGATTTTCGCGCCTTTCCACCGCACCGTTGTCAGCGCTTTCGAAAATCTTCCGCTGGTCGGCAAAGTTCCGGATATGCTTGATGATGCCACAGTTGCGGCGTTCGGGGATTTACTCTCCTCCCTTCTTGAAACAACGGTCCTCCAGCTTGGGGAATTTATCGAAAAGCCTCTGGAAGTGAAACCCGAGCTCAGGGAGCGGGCAGTTTCGCTCCTGAAAAAAGCCGCATCGCAAGCCCTTGCCCTTTCCATTAAGCCCGACAGCCGCAAAATCCAGGCTGCGCTCGGACTGTCCCTCGACAACGGCAGCGCGTTCGCGAATATCTGCATGCACTGGGTCCTGCTCGGCTCGCTCCAGGAAATGCTTGCCGCGTCTGAAGCGATCAGCTCGAATATCGTTGACGATTGCCTCCTGCACGACGCACTGGGGTCCTGTTACCCGGAAAATGGATTTTTCGGCATACGGGGCAGGAACATCCCGCACCTTCTCGCCTGCATGCTCTCGCTGAAAGAGTCACCGGAACCCGATACGCCCGGCGACGAACTTAAGGGAAGCCTTGAAGTGCTCTTCAGGGAAAACCGCCCTCATTTCGCAGCCCTCCTCCAGTTTGATGAACGCCAGGGAAGGACATGGTTCCGCGAACATCCGTTCACCGTGCTTCTTGCCTGGACAACCCTGATTCTGCTTGCCGGAAAACCGGAACAACCGTCGGTCAAAGGTACCAGGAAATCCGTGAAACCGGCAGCGAAAACCGCCGCATGGCTCGAAGCGATCGAAAACATCGAGATGAAGGCATTCCTCGCAGGGTATGAAACGGGGGTGTTTTTTAGTGCTGAGGACTGAGTGCTGAGGACTGAGGATTGGGGATCTGGAAAGTGGGATTTGGGGTTTAGGAATTTCCACTTTCCACTTTCCACTTTCCACTTTCCACTTTCCACTTTCCACTTTCCACTTTCCACTTTCCACTTTCCACTTTCCAAGTAAATCAAAAAGGCCGCCCGAAAAGGCGGCCTTTTTGATTTTCGTTCGCAGGAAAACGCTTACCAGCCGTACTCCAGATAGACACGGAAAGTGTTGATGAGGAGGAAGGCAAGGACAAGCAGGCCGAAGATGGTGAACGCAGGGCTCTTCTCTTCTTTCGATGCCTGGCGGTCGAAGAACGGCACGAGCATCCAGACGATACCGCCGACGGTCAGTGAAATGATAGCAAGCAGTTCGCCGCCTTCAAACTTCAGATCTTTCAGCAGCTGGAACTGCGCCCAGAAATACCATTCCGGCTTGATGCCGACAGGTGCCGGGGTGAGCGGGTCAGCCTTGATGCCGATATGCCAGGGGAATGCCCATGCAAGGTAGACAAGCAGCGCGAAACCGATCATCCAGCCGATGGCATCCTTTGCAAGGAAGGTCGGGAAGAATTTTTCATACCCTTTGATCATGCCGGTCCCTTTGTAACCGATAGGCGCCGAAGTGCCGAGGACCTGGACAAGCATGAGGTGGGCCGAAAGGACAAGCATCAGGAGTCCGGGAAGCAGCACGACGTGCAGCGAGAACATACGGGTGAGGGTTTCGCCGCTCACTTCTTCGCCGCCGCGAAGGATGCTGACAAGGAAAGCACCGCCTGGTGCGACTTTCGGAACTTCAGTACCAACCTGGGTAGCGAAGAATGCCAGCTCGTTCCAGGGAAGGAGATAGCCGGTAAAGCCGAAACCGAGGGTGAGAACCAGAAGGAGAAAGCCGCTTACCCACATGAGCTCACGGGGTTTGCGGTAGGACTTCATGAAGAAGGTGCTGAACATGTGGATGAACGCCATCAGGGCCATGAGGTTGGCCGACCATGCATGGATCTGGCGGATAAGCCAGCCATAGGGCACATGCTGCTGGATGAATACGAAAGAGGCGAAAGCTTCAGCCTCGGTCGGTTTGTAGTACTGCAGAAGCAGAAGGCCGGTGACGATCTGGATCATGAAGAAGAAAAGAGCGAGGCCGCCGAAGTAGTACCAGAACGACAGGCGGTGCTTCGGAACTTCCTTTTTCTTCAGGTAATCGATAACCGGAACAAGAACGTAGAAGCGCTCCTGGAACCATGCGGTCAGGTCACTGACGCGGGTCTCCTTGTAGGGGTTCGGGTCCGGACGGTCTACAGGTGGTTTATAGACGCCGCCCGAGGCTGGCGCCGTGTTTGAAGGTGCCGGTTTTGAAGGTGCCGGTTTGGCGGCACCCGGTGCAGCTGCTTTCGGCTTGGGAGGAACAGCCCCCGCAGCAGCAGTTTTATTGTTTTCAGCCATGTTTCCTGACTCCGTTGGTTTTCAAGAATTAGTGATTAAGCTTTCGAAACGACGAGGTTTTCACCATCGACCTTTACTTTGTATGCCTTCAGGGGCAGAGGCTGCGGGCCGGAAATGATTTCGCCGGTCTGCTTGTACTTTGCTCCATGGCAAGGGCAGGCAACCTGACCTGCTGCACTTTCCCAGTGAACAAGACATCCGAGGTGCGTACAGACAGCACTGCAGGCCGTGAGCTGTCCGTTGTCATTGATGACAAGCACCTTGTCCTTGTTGAACTGGAAAATCTTGAAACCTTTCGGCGGCACATCGGAAGCTTTTCCAACAACCTTTTCGCTGACGTCTTTCACTGCGTTCGACGGCGGGATGATGTACTTGACGATCGGGAAAAGCGTGGAAACGGCAACTGCCGCGCCTACGCCGCCAACGACCATCCCGAGGAAATTGCGGCGCTCTAAATCAACGCCGGGCCCCTTGCCTGCAGCGCCGGGAACCGAACCTGCAGGTGAACCGGAAGCACCTTCTCCAAGTGAACCCAATCTGGACGGGCTCTTGAAATTAGCTTGTAGTGCCATTACGATCTATCTCCTTTTTTTCAGACTATTTATTATGATTCAACAGGCATTAAACCTTCGTGTTCCAGCCGAAGAAAGCTGTCGGCGGCAATTTCCTTTTTTATGGTATCGGCTTTCTCTGAAAACCGAACCTAAACAAACTCTCAATTTAATTTTTTTCACCTTTTCTTCAAATCCAAAGAGCGCTTAAAATTATTGTATATGTCGTACATCAGTGAATGTTCGCCATCGCGCCAGATGCGGCTGCGGGTAAAAAAACGCATGAAGCGTGAATGAAGGCGGCCCGGATCGAGATATTCCGAAATTCCCCCGAACGTATCGTACCGCTGACCGTTCCGTTCGAGAGAGATGGCCGAGGTGAAACGCAGGTAGAACGGCCCGGCGTCGAGCACCCGCTCATGCCTGATGTCAAGACTGACATCTTCGCATGAGAGTTGGAGCAACCTGCCGTGTACCGGTGCAAACAGCCCTCGCATGAAGTTTCCTTCCGTTATTTCAATATTGTCAAGGACCCTGGTCTTCCCGTCGTGGTGGTCATGCAGAAAAAGCAGGGTCAGAGGACGAAGCGTTCCGTCCCTGAAAAACACCAGATAGTAGACGATATCGGTATGCCCGGAAAATGCCCTCCCCCAGTACCAGCGGGAAATATATTCCTGAAGCGGCATAGCCCCGAAATTATGATCGTGATACCCTCTCGCACGCACCGTTAACCTGCGCAGCGGTTCGCCGGGAAGCCCGGTTATTTCGAGCGCTCCTTCCACATCCGCACGGGGCACCGAAAGCAGCCACTGGTGCATTGGCCCGCTCCCATGGCTTCCACCGTCTTTTTTCTCGTATGCCAGCCTCCGACATGTTTTGAACACGAGCGAAGCCTTGACATTTTTCTGCCGGGCGGGAAATGCAAAATCAATATCGAGCCTGTATTCGCCGGACGTGGAGTCATAGCTGAAAACATTCTTTTCGAACCTGGCCCCGATTTCCGGCCGGGCACTTTCAAAAAGACCGTTCGGCCCTTCCCGGATAAAATTGATGCTCTCCCGGCCATGTTCGTAAAGCTGGAAACTGAAACCGGAATAGTCTGCGGGAAGTGGAGGCTCCGGACCGGCCGCAGCTTTCCACAGGTCGTAACGTTCGTTGTAATAGGGGGAAAAGGGAAAACCTGCAAACCAGATAATGACAATCGAGATGCCGCTCTCGACGTCTTCCGCATCGAAATACCACCATTCGTATGCACCGGGCTCCCGCAAATCATGCCAGACTTCTTCCCTGGTTTCTGTCGTGATGTTCATCAGAGTAACCGGTGAAGTTCAGGAAATGGAAACGACATGCCTTGCCTGCGCTTTGCGGCGTGAACAGGACATCCGGAGAAAACGGGTACACAATACTGCGAGGCGGAGTTGAAAATCGGCTGCGGAACCGCGTGGTGCGGTGTGGACAGAGAGGGATTCGACATACTTTATTTAAAAGCCTTTTCCGATGATCATCAAAAACACATATACCATTCGGTATACCTAATTATTGCCCACAAACAATTTTGCAACCGAATAAATACTAATAGCCAATATAGAGTTTAATAGCGAATTTTTAAGTGTTGTAAAAAATCCTTTATCCCTCCTTACCCGTCATACGCTATTTTTCCCAACTCTCTCAAGTGATCACAGTAAGGCGGTGTCTTCCGTATCTGCCAGCCTGAGTTACGGTTTTTGCCCAGGTAGTAACCCGCGCCCATCGAATAGTTCTCACGGTGTTCATACTCCGCAGGCGCTGTTGCCAGTTCCGCGATATCCGGAATATTCGAAGTTGCAGCCAGTTTCCGAAGTTCCTTGAAGTTGTTCCGATTGTGCTTTGATGGGCCAAGGATCACCGTTCGAACCGTCACCGATGCAAAGTAATCCGTCATCAGATCCGAGCGGTCCTCCTTCAGCTCCGCAACGATGAGCGACACCGCCCCATCTTTCTGCATCTCCTCCCACACCTTCTTGCCGGCCTCTTCTTCCTCTTTCATCCTTCTCTGCTCCGCTTCGCGCCGTTCTCTTTCCTGCCGTTCGTGGTCCAGTGCGGCCTTGACCAGCTGATCAAGCTCCTCTTTGCTGCCCTGGAACATATCGCCCGGCGTGTAATAGATCCCGATGCCGAAAATCTGATCTTCCGGCCTGATCGTGAAGGCCTCATGACGACTGATCACCGGCGGTTCCTGATCGATGTTCACCGCATGATACATCACCCCGAAACTTGTCGTCTCTTGCTTGAACACTACCTTGCGGTCGTGTGAATGTTTACTCTGACCGTATCCGTTCAGCCAGATGATTTGTCCCATTTCCAACTCTGCCTTTTTACTCGGTTCCAGTTTTCGAGATGAACCTATCCAATACATTTTTGTTGCTGTTGCACTCATGATTTTCTCCTTGTTGGTCGAAACGTTGACGAAACAAAAAACCCTACTTTCGTAGGGCGTTCAGATCAGGTTATCGAAAAGACCGGGAGCTTTCGGTGACAAACCCTGTTGCTCCTCCTGGAAGAACTGCTCCTTCGTCTTGCCTGACATCCGGCCCTTCCTCGTATGCACATCGTAGGTGTACTCCGGCAACTCGATTTTTTCAGACTGATCGACGGCCGTGATCGCCATTTCGATCTCTTCATCACTGATACCAAGCTTCTGATCGTACATCAGGCACTGCAGATGGTCCGCGTCCCTCGACTTCAAGGCTTGGGCCATGATGAGGACCGCCTTCGAAACGAATATCCGCCCCTTCAGCTCCTTCTTTCCCTTGTTGATGAACTGGAACGACTCGTGCAACGCCTTGATCTCCTGGGTGATGATTCCATGGCAATCTTCCGCCGATATCGTCAGCAAGCGTTTCCAGACGTACTCCACATAGCCCGATGCAACAAGCTCCTGGGCCATGTAACCGGCCAGCTTCGCGTCTCCCCTCCGGATGGATTTCTGTAAGGCACTGGCTACGTCCAGCAAGGCATAACCGCGTTTGGTCAGATAAGTCATTTTTTCTCCTTTTTGGTTTTGGTTGTGAGTTGATCGAAAAAACCTGATTCCAGGTAACTGTAATAGCCGTCATGCCCGATGACGACATGATCGAGGAGCTGCACCTGCAAGAGTTCTCCCGCTTTCCATATCTGCCTGGTTACGATATGATCAGATGCGCTCGGCTCGGAAACACCGGACGGATGGTTATGGGCAATGATGACACTGTTGGCGTTCGACATGAGGGCTCCTTTAAAAACCTCTCTCGGATGCACCAGGGAGGAATTGATGGTGCCGACGGAAACGACCCGGATGGCCACGATCGCATTCTTGCTGTTCAGGTCGAAACACACCAGGTTTTCTTCCGCCTGCTCGTGGAGCCCCAGAACTTCACGGCATACCCGCTCAATATCCCCCGAGGTCTTCACGTACTTCGGAGCGTCATATTCAGCGGCCTTTTCCTTCACCAGCTTCAGGCTATACTGGCGAAACACGCACATTCCTTTCGTCATGATCGAGCTCCGTTTCAGTTTGTTGGTGCCTTGTAGGGAAGAGCAACCCTGCATACGGGTACAAGTCCTTTTTTATGCCGGTAGAAATTGACTCCGGCCCTGGCCAAAGGACGATGAAAATCATCCATCTTGTCCAAAGCCCACGCGATCGGCAGCGGATCTGCAACATCGATATCGCAGCCATATTCCTTCTGCAGTAACTCCCGCAACATCATCAATGAATCCTGTTTCATAAGCCTCTCCTTTCAGTTTGGTTTTTCTTGCCGCCTCAAGAATAAAGTAACTTTTAAGTGTTTTAATTCCAAACAGAAAATCTTTCTAACTTATTTTTTTATAACAACATAATTCCGCGTTCTTCATAGATAGAAGGTCCGTTCCCTTCCGTTTCTGAACTCAAGACAAGAAGCCCCATCAGGACCGCCATGAACCCATCGATCTTGTTCTTGACGTTCTCCCGGCTCGGATAGTACTTCTTGTTCCTCGCCTGTTTCTGGATCACGTTGCTCACCATCCAGGTCAGAATCGGATCCCCATCGAACTTGAACTTGCCGTCATACACCAGGCCCTCGAATTCTTTCATCGGCTCGCTGATATGCGTCGCCGTCTGGGGGACCTCGATACACTCGATCCGGCTGCCTTCCCACTTGGCGAGATTCCCGATCAGATATCCTGATTCATATGGGTCATAGCCGAGACCTTTGATACCAAACCGTTTCGCGTCCGCCTTGATATCCTCCTCGATGTACTCGAAGTCCGTTCTCGCGCCGGGCGTCACTACCAGTCGTCCCTCTTTCTCCCATTGCTGGTAATGCATGTTCTCGGCCTTCTGGACCGTCATTTCCGGCAGGTAGTATCTCAGGAAGGCATAGATCACTTTCTCGCGTTTGAAGAGCTTTGCGTAGGCGGCGATATCGATCTTTGAAGCAAGGTCCAGGCCCAGGGCACACTCTTCCCCTTCGAAGTCCTCGAGGCGAAGCTTTGGATCCGCACCCTTGCTCCACTCGACGATATTGATGAAGGCCTGGCCGCTGTTCTGCCATTCGTTCAGATGCTTGCACCGGATGATGTTCTGGCGTTCCGCTTTCGTCATGGCCTCTTCATACCGGGCATACAGGAAGTCTTCGAACACCGATACCCCGAGATTCGGGTTCGCTTTCGCCCAGCAGGAAAAGTCACGCCAATCGTCTTCCGGATCGATCGTGTAGATCACTGCCCATATCTCGTCATTCTTCATCACTCCCTGCAGTATCTTGATGCAGTCCTGCTGCTTTTCGAAGCACGGATAGGAGATATTCGTGCCGGCAGTGCTGATGACCAGACGTAAGGGTTGTTCTCGGGCACCCATACCGGTTACCATCGTGTCATACTGCGATGAGGTGGGATGCTCGTGGTACTCATCAGTAATGCTGCAGCTCGGGCTCGATCCATCACCAGGGTTGCCGATCACCGGAACGAACTTCCCTCCGTTCTTCATGAAAAAGATGCCGGTCGGGTTGCTTTCCGTGCCGGTGAGATTCAGCTGATAGTGGACCTTGAATGCCGAATTGGTCCCGGCCATCTTCCAAGCCGGATCAAAAACCTCCCGCGCCTGCTTTTCCGATGTCGCACCGGCATAGACTTCCGGCGCTCCCGTGCTGTCTTCGGCACCCATGTAGAGGCCGATCAGGGCCGCTATCGTGGATTTGGCGTTCTTTCGGGCGATCAGGGCGAAGATCTCCCGGTATCGCCGCAGGCCGTCCTGTTTGCGGACCCATCCGAACGGGATCCCGAAGGAAAACTTCTGCCACGCTTCAAGCTTGATCTTTTGGCCGCGCCACTTGCCTTTGACATGGTGATGGAGTTCACAGAACGTGATAAACTTCACGGCCAATTCAGCCTTGAACTCATAGGGATATTTCGAGTCCTTTGATGATTCCAGATCGGCGAGGTGACGGCGGGCAGCGTTCTTGATATGCTCACAGGAAAGCACCCGTCCACTCAGAACGTCATTGATGTACTGATCGATATCCTGAATATGCGGGCTCTTCATGCATTAGCGCCTTCTTATCCGTTTTTCCGTCTTGCCATCTGTCGTTTCATGGTCCAGATCCGCATATGTGCGAGTTCAAGCAGTTTTTGCCGCTGCTTTTCACTGAACCGGACAGCATCCCTATTTGCCTTCGGGCTTTTAACTCTCCGGATTAGTAATCGATCTATCGAAAACTCCATCTTCGTAACAGCATCCCTGTATACCTCTGAATATTCCTCATAGGTCAGCAAACCTGCTCGTTCCGGAATCAATTCGCGAGCCTTATCGAGGATCTCAACCGGGACCGAAAACCATAACTCCCGGATCAGTTTCGATTCATGCCGGTGCCGTTTCTTCGCCTCCGCCTTCAAATCCGCAAAACTCCGCTTGATCTCGATTTCAACTGCATACCCTGAAGGCCGCAGTATCAACAGATCACACTCATGCCCGTCATGTCCCTTGCCTTGCAATCCCCAGGACACATTCGGCACGACGATATTCTGCCGGTAATTGAACTCCTTGGCCAGCCAATACTCGATCTGCTCAAGAGGGGGAATACCGCTTTTGCCCGCGGGTTGATTGTTCTCGTTCATGCCGTCAGCTGCTGCGTCCTTTTAACGTTGATCGTCGTCCGGTACTTCGACTTGTTGCTGGAAACCTTGATATGTTTCCCCCACTTGTCCTTCAGGAACTGGATCTCCTTTTCCAGCTGCTCCTGCGAACGAAATGCCGAATTGCCGCCGACATTCGTGTCCCGTGTCGGCACAAACCCGAACCGGGCATCGATCCAGACGATCCGGTGCTTCTTCAGGTTCTGCAGCGTGAAGTCGATATCCACCTTCAGCTTGTTCTTCTCGGTGAAGCGCAACTCACGGCCGATGACACCGACAACAGAGCCTACCCAGGAACTCAAGAGAAACGGTTGAGAATGAGAGTACTTCCGAACATCACACGTTTGGGAAAAGCTGAAGCACTTTGCCCCAGCTTCCCAGGCATTCAGAGCCGCATTGAAAATCACCGCCTCAACTTCCGCATGTGTCTCGATCCGGACCGGCGAGACGTTCAGAACCGAGAGGCAATACTTGATATCATCATCGAACATGATAACGACCTCTTCAGGGTAATGGTCCAGGATCCAGTTACGGACCGCGCCCAGGCCTACAACTTCATCCGGAATAGGCACAATCGCGGCCGCATTCTTGACAGCATCGGCGTAGGCCTGCAGTTCAGATTCCGGAACGACCAGGTCAAAATCGGTCAGGATATCATGCGTCGTGATGTACTGTGCCCTACCCCTCGACAGGATTACTTTCTTGATGTCCATGCTGCTGCTTGTTCATGAGTTCGATGAGACGTTGGCCGTCGACCACCCGGCCAAGGCCTATTTTCTTTGACTTCTCCGACAGCGAGGCCTTCACCTTTTTAAGGCCCAGGTTCGTTACCGCCATCACGTAGTCATTGACGTTGTTGAAAAGAAAGACGATGTAATCGTGATGCTCGTTGAACTTCAGTTCCATCTCTTCTATGGTCCGCTGTTCTTCCTCCACTTCCGGATCTTTGCCCATGGTTACCCCTTCGAAGGTCAGGCCCCAGTCGATCAGATCATCTTCATTCCAGAGGCTGGCCAGCATATCCCATTCCCAATCACCGAGCTGGATATTGTCGGCAATGATAAACCGCCGTTTTTCATCCTCGGTGAGGTCCTCAGCTCGTTTTATCCACTCATCAGGGATATCAGTGTACCCGAGCTGCTGAAGTGCCTTGTAGCGCATATTCCCGCCGATGATCGTATTCGTGGAATCCAGGATCATCGGCCTGAGTTCCAGCATCTTGGGAAACTCACGGATAGAATTCACCAGCTTGCGGAACTTGTCATCCTTGATCACCCGGGGATTGTCCGGGTTTGGATTGATTTCAGAAAGTTTCATTACTGCTTGGTTTGTGGTTACTGATTGGCCAAAGCGGCAAAGGGGTTGTCATCGGCCGGTTTTTCAATTTTGATCCGGCTCCGGCTGCTCGGGGTCAAGCCAAATTCCGAGCGCATTTTGTTCAATTCAACCAAGCATCGATTATAGATGGCGATATAGGGATTATGTGCTAATGCACCCTTCGCGCCAGGGCGGATCATGGGAAACGGCCAGTCCTTTCCATTCTTACTTGCCTGATCGATGACATGCTGATCGAATTTTGGGATCATCCCATAGGCATGTTTTAATCGGGCCTGCAAAATGCAGATGTCCGCAAACATCATTACATCAGCTTCGGTGAGAATGCCTAGCTTAACGGCCATTTTTGCCTCATTTTTCCACTCTTTTTTAGCATCTTTATCAAGCCATTTTGGTGGAATCAAGAGATCGACGGTAACGCTCGGCTCAGGCTCTATCTTATTACCATGCCTACTGCTACGATATGTCCCCTTCAAAATATGGAGCTTTGTCGGCAGCTGTTTCCTTGCCATTTTCAGCGTAGTGGAAGTGTTTTCGAATTATGGTTCTCAAAAAATTTGGTCCATAGGGTTTATTGTCAGGAAAGCTCCCTGGAAATTTCACAGTCCCCCCCGGTCCCTGACCCGGACTCACGACTACGGAACACTTCATGCCTGTGCTCCTGCTCATGGCATCGCTTGCAAAGGCAGACCAGGTTCTCATCCGTCCAGTTGTCCGTGTCCCGATCGATATGGTGAACCAGGGTTGCCATGCTCACCAGACCCCGCTTTTCGCATTCCTGACAGAAGGGATGTTGAGCCAACTTCTGCTTTGAGAGTCTCCTCCATCGCCGGGTATCGTACACCCTCGGTCCCGTCTCCTTTCGGTATACCCTCGCCGTCTCGTTCCTCCTCTGCCGGGCATGGGCCAGGCAAAGGCCATCGGTCCGATCAGTCAGGGCATGGCACCCAGGATGCCGACATGGTTTCCTGATCATCTGAATACCCTCATATTGGGGTCGGGCAGAATATCCCGAAGCGCTTCGATGATCTTCGGTGTCATCCGTTGCCGCATGGCATCCGAGATCTTCGATACCAGTCGTTCCTCATACGCAGTGTTCAGGTGTTCGATCACTGCTTCCCTCGCTTTCAACCGGTTCTGCAGTGCCGTTCGG
>JAAXXI010000078.1 GCA_013334565.1 Chlorobiaceae bacterium | reverse complement strand
TTCCTCCCATGATCATCCGCCAGAACTTCACCAATCCGACAACCGGAGCGATCGACCGCAGCAAGCTCGAAGCGGCACGCCGCGATCCCCGCGCCAAGGATATCTGGGTGCAGATCGAAAAGATCGTACGCAAGGAACTGAAAATCAACAAGCTTATCAGGGCATTGCAGAGCGTCGACCAGGTCACCTCAAGGGACCTCGATGATGTCGTCCGCAGGCAGTTCGAGCATTTTTCCGCTTCGTTCATCCCGGTTCCGCTGGCTTTTGCCGGTCCTGACAGCAGTTTCCCGGTCAAGGATGACGAGATCAGTAAATATTACGATGCCCACAAGGAGCTCTTCAAGCAGCCGCCGACAAGGAGCGCTGATTTTGTCTTCTTCCCCCTCGTTGCTTCTTCGAAAGACAGCCTGGCGGTGAAAACCGATATCGAAGCCATCAGGGCGGAATTTGCCACGACGAAGAGCGACAGCGAGTATGTCCGCCTGCAGAGCGACCGTTCGGGCGGAATCAATGTCACCTACAACCGTGCGGATTTCTCGCCCGCTGCAGGCGAACTGGTTTTCAACGCATCGAACCTGACACCCGGCACGCTGATCGGCCCTTTTGCCGACAACGGCGCTTACAGGATCCTCAAGGTGAGGCAGGTGACCGCATCGGCCCAGCCGGTAGCCCGAGCTTCCCATATCCTTCTGAAAATCAACCCTTCGAGCAGCGATGATGTCCAGAGGGTCCGCGGCCTGCTCATGACCATTTCGCAGCAGCTCAAGGAAGGGGTGCCGTTCGAGCAGCTTGCCCGCAAATATTCCGCTGACCCGGGAAGCGCTGCCAGGGGCGGCGACCTCGGATGGTTTACCAAAGACCGCATGGTCCCCGCTTTTGCCGCAGCAGTTTTCGGCGCCCGCCCCGGCGCGATTGTCGGCCCCGTGCAGACCCAGTTCGGCCTGCATATCATCAAGGTGACCGGTTTCGACCAGAAAGCGATCGTCTGTTCCGAAGTAGTCCGCAATATCAGGCCTTCAACGGAATCGACGGACAGCCAGAGGCGTATCGCCATGGCTTTCCAGATTTCGGCAAAATCACAGGGCCTCGACAAGGCGGCGGCCGGCCAGAAGCTCGAGGTGCTCAAGACCGGTGATTTCGCGAAGCACATGGCGCTGCCCGGGATCGGCTACAGCGACAAAGTTGCCTCTTTCGCCTTCAAGTCGAACGAAGGTGACCTTTCCGACGTCATAGAGACGGAAAAAGGTTTTTATGTCATGCGCCTGACCGGAAAGAACGATTCCGGTTACCATCAGCTCGACGCGATGCTCAAGGGAAAGATCACGGCCGTGCTCCTCGCTGAAAAGAAAGGCGTCGCCCTCGAGAAAAAGCTTTCTTCTCTGGCGAAGGCCCCCGGTGCCACGCTTGACAGGATCGTCGCGTCTAACCCCTCATTCAGGATCGTGACGGCAGCAGATATCCGCTGGAGTGATGCCGCCATTCCCGGTTTCGGTTCCGACAGGCAGCTCGTCGAGGCGATTTCAGGTCTCGATGTCGGCAAGCTTTCTTCTCCGGTGAAAATCAGCGGCGGTTATGCGCTGGTCGTCCTGAACGGCAAGACCTATCCTGCGGGCATCGACCTCAAGGCTGAAGCGGCGAAAATCGCCCCACAGCTTCTCAAGGTAAAGCAGCAGCAGAACATCCAGGAGTATTTCGAAACGGAGAAAAAGAAGGCGAAAATCGAAGATTTCAGGCCCTGACCGATCAGGTTGCAACGGCTGGAAACTATCGTGCCCCCTCGAATCCGCAAGGAGACGAGGGGGCACTTTTTTTTGATGCGATTGTCAGTCGGCGATGGTCAGCAGGATGCCTGGAAGGCTTCGAGAAGGACCTTGATTTCGCCTGCCGTTTCGAGCTTCAGGCACTGCCGGGCAAGCTCGGCGGTGTCCTCGAGCGTGTAACGGGAAACATGCGATTTCAGGTTGGGAATATCCGATACGACTGTGCTGAATCGCGTCAGTCCGCAGCCGAGCAGGAACGGCAGGGCAAGTGGGTTTGAGCCCATGTCCCCGCAGATCATCGCCCTGCACCGGTTTTTCTGTGCTGTCCCGATGATCCTGTGCAGCTGCCGCATGATAGCGGGGTGGAAGGTGTCGAACAGGTCCTGCACGATGATGTTGTTCCTGTCCACGGCAAGGGTGTACTGCGTGAGGTCGTTGGTGCCGATGCTTATGAAATCGACGCTCCTGGTTATTTCATCGATGAGCTCTACTGCCGCAGGCACTTCGATCATCGCCCCGATTTCAGGTTTTTCGACCAGGGGGTCTTCTTTTTCAAGTTCGTTAAAAGCCTTGTCGATAACCGAACGCACACGACGGATCTCTTCAAGCGAAACGATCATGGGAATGAGGATGTCGATATTGCCGTGCGTATTTGCCCTGATGATAGCCCGTATCTGCGCTTCGAGAATATCCGGCAGGTCCACCAGGATCCTGATGCCCCGCCACCCGAGATTGGGGTTCGGTTCCTTGACGGGCGAGTAAATAAGCTTGTCACCGCCGATATCGAACAGCCGGATATCGAGGGGCATCGGGTTGATAGCTTCGGCCATATCCCGGTAATAGGCGAACTGCATCGACTCTCTCGGGATGTTCGTTCCGTCCGTGAAGAGGTTTTCGCTCCTGAAAAGCCCGACCCCTTCCGCACCGGAGGTTTTCAGGGTATCGAGTTCCTCCTTGAAATCGATGTTCGCGTAGAAGGTTATCCTTGTGCCGCATTTTGTCGTAGCAGGGAGCTCAGCGGTAAGCGAGGCGCTGTCTTCCACTTTCTTTTCATCGTTTTTCTTCTCCAGGTAGTGTGCGAGGGTTTTTTCCTCGGGGTTGACGATCACTTTGCCGGTACTTGCGTCAATGATCATCTTTATGCCGGTGGAGAGCTTCTGGGAAAGGTTTCCGAGGCCGACGACTATCGGGATGTTGAGCGACTTGCAGATAAGCGAGATGTGGGAGGTTTTTCCCCCGGTATCCGTGATGAACCCTTTGATATTGCTCCGGCTGAGCAGGATGACGTCGGCCGGCGAAAGGTGGTAGGATGCCACGATGACGCCTTCCGGAAGCCAGGAATGCAGTTTTTTGATATGCAGGTTCCTGATGATCCTTTCCTTGATGTCCTGGAGGTCGTCGGCCCGTTCTCGGAAAAGCATCTCGTCGGAGTTCTTGAGTTTTTCGACATAGTGGTCGAACTCCTCTTCGATGATGATATGCGCCGGCTTGTGCTCGGATTCGATCCGCTGGGAAATAGCCTTGATAAGCACGGGATCGTGGAGCACCATGATCTGCGCCTGGAAAAGGTCGGAATATCCCTTGCCGAGTTTCCTTGTCGTTACCTTTTCGATTTTCTTCAGTTCTTTTTCGGAACGGCGCAGTGCGGCCATAAAACGTTCGAGCTCTTCGCCGATGTCTTTCCTGTCCAGCTTGCGGTATTCATGTTCGCCCTGTTCCTTCACGAAAGCATAGCATTCGCCGATCGCAATGCCTCTCGACGCACCGATACCCGTATAGGTTTCTTCCGTTTTGCGCAACGCCCTTGCGGTATCTTTCACGACGGTTTCCGTTGGCGATACCTTTGTTTTCTTCCCGTTATCCCGGGGGGAGGGTTTGTCTTTCATAATGGGAAATTAAAAAGGTGCATCGTCCTGTATCATATAACTTGCCGCGCCGGCATTTCCGGGTTCGGTCATCATCGGCTGGTAGTGCTCGTGCTCGGCAAGCGGCTGCGGTTCGCCGCCGCCGGTAATATAGGTGCTGGCCATCGACTGGAAACGGCCGTAATTCTTCAGGAAGAGCAGGCGGATGTCGCCGATGGGGCCGTTCCTCTGCTTGCCTATGACAACCTCCACGACGTCCTTGGTCGATGTTCCGTCTTCGAAGGTCGATTTGCCGTACATTTCCGGCCGCGAAAGGAACATGACGACGTCGGCGTCCTGCTCGATCGAGCCCGATTCCCTCAAATCGCTGAGCTGCGGCCTCCGGTCGCCCGAGCGCTGTTCAACGGAACGGTTCAGCTGGGCGAGCGCTATGACAGGAATATTGAGCTCCTTGGCCAGGGCTTTCAGTGACCTGGAAATCTGCGCTATTTCCTGCTCGCGGTTCGACTTGCCGTCCCGGACGGGCGTGACGAGCTGGAGGTAGTCCACGACAACCATGCCGATGTTCTGTTCCTGCTTCATTCTTCTGGTCTTTGCGGCCAGTTCCATGATGGAGATGCCCGCAGTATCGTCGATGAACAGCTTCGCCTCGTTGAGCTTGTCCATACTGTTGATGATGTCGCCCATCATTTTCGGTGTGATGCGCCCGGTCCTGACCAGCTGCGATTCGACGCGGGCTTCGGCGCACATGAGCCTGATGGCAAGCTGAACTTCGGCCATTTCAAGGCTGAAAAAGAGCACCGGGGTATCGAAATTCACAGCGGCATTCCTGGCGAGCGCGAGAGAAAACGCGGTTTTACCAGCTGAAGGCCTTGCTGCGATGATGATCATGTCCGAGGGCTGGAAGCCTGCCGTCATCTGGTCGAGCTCCGAGAACCCGGACCCGACACCGGTAACGGATGACTGCGATTCCCGGAGGGTTTCGAGCATCCTGATGCCGTTTTTCACCAGTTCCTTGATCGGCGTGGCTTTCTTTTTGATCCCGGCCTGGGAAATATTGAAAAACTGCTGCGACGCATGCTCGACCAGGTCGAAAATGTCCATAGAGGAACCGTACGCGGCGCTGGAAATTTTTGCCGATATGGATATCATCCTCCGGTAGAGGTATTTCTCTTTCGACAGCCGGGCGTAATATTCAATGTTTGCGGCGCTTATGACCTTGCCCGAAAGTTCCGCGAGGTAGTGCCTGCCGCCGATGTTTTCGAGCTCGTTCATTTTCAGGAGCTCTTCGCTCACCGTGATGATGTCGATTGCCTGCCGTTTGTGGTAGAGCTGCATCATTCCCTTGAAAATGATCTGGTGACGCTTTTCGTAAAACACATCTTCACGGCTGTCACCGAAGATCTGGATCACCTGCTCGATGGGATCGTCCTCGAGCAGGATGCAGGCAAGCACTTCCTGCTCGATTTCGGTGGAATAGGGCGGAATGCGGCTTTCCTTGCTGAAATCGATATCCTTGCCGAAGTCCAGGATGTCGTTAACTTTCTTGATCATCGATCGGTACTCTTGTCATGTGATATTCCTGCCGGAACGATGTTGTCGTAATGACGGCGCATAAGCTGAACGTCTTCCCAGCATCCCCGTTTCCACCCGGGGTTCCTGAGCAGGGCTGCCGGATGATAGGTGACGAAGCAGTCGAACTCTTTCCAGCGGATCATTTTTCCCCTCATGGCGCCCATTGAAAGCCTGTTGTCCAGGATGGTGTTGGCGGCAACCTTTCCCAGCAGCAGGATGATTTTCGGTTTTATGATCCTCAGCTGTCCGAGGAGCCAGGGCATGCAGCACTCGATCTCGTCTTCCAGCGGATTGCGGTTTTCAGGCGGCCGGCATTTGATGATGTTGCCGATGAAGACATCCCTGCGCTCGAAATTGACGGCAAGGAGTATCTTGTCGAGCAGCTGGCCGGACCTGCCCACGAAAGGCCTGCCTGTCGCGTCTTCTTCCGCTCCCGGCGCTTCGCCTATCACGAAAAGCTTCGCCGACGGATTTCCCTCGCCGAACACGAAATTCCTTCTGGTGTCGGCAAGCCTGCATTTTCGGCATTCTCTCGACGTTTCGGACAAAGCTGCCAGGTCATCGGCCGCAGAAACGGCTTCAGTTGCGACGTGAGGTTTGTTTTCCTCTGCATCGAATAAAGATCCCTGCATGAAGCTTTTGTCCTTCTTGCGTGTTAATCAGGTTTGCCGGCAGATGTTCTCGATGGTGTCAAGAAGTTTCCGGGCGGCTTCTTCCTTGCTGAGCAACGGGAGTTCCGTGGTGATTCCTCCACGTTCTATCAGGGTAAGCATATTTGTATCGACTTCAAAGCCCGATGTTTTTCTGTCGGAAAAATTAAGCGCGACAAGGTCGAGGTTTTTTTCCTCGAGTTTTTTCCGGGCGTTTGCCGGCCCGTTGTCCTGTTCAAGTGCGAACCCGACGGCAAGCTGTCCGGTCTGTTTCTGAAGACCGAAGTCGCTGAGGATATCCGGATTTTTCACAAGGGTGAACTGGATTTCGGGGTCGTTCTTCTTCAGTTTGCCGGGGATGACAGCGGCAGGGCGGTAATCGGCCACGGCTGCCGCTCCTATGAAAATGTCGCAGCTCCGGAAAAAGTTGCCGGCGGCTTCGCGCATCTGTGCGGCGGATTCCACATTGATGCGTTCCACGCCGTGAGGGGTATCGAGATTGACCGGCCCTGCGATGAGCGTGACGTTTGCCCCCCTTTCTGCGGCAGCCCCCGCGATGGCGAATCCCATCTTCCCTGACGAGTAGTTCGAGATGAATCGGACATCGTCGATTTTTTCCCTGGTCGGTCCGGCAGTGATGACGATCGATCTGCCCCGCAGGACGGAAGGACAGTCCATGGAAAGCAGTGCGGATTCGATATGTGCGGCGATGGCTTCAGGTTCCGGCATACGCCCAGTGCCGCACTGGCCCGAAGCCAGTTCGCCGCTTTCCGGCTCTATGATGATTGCTCCCAGGGCCTTCAGTGTGGCGAGGTTTCTCTGGACGGAAGGAGAGAGGTACATCTGGCCGTCCATTGCAGGAAAAATCAGTACCGGTTTCCCGGGACGGAGCGTGATGAAGCAGGTTGCAAGCATGTCGTCGCAGAAACCCGCGGCGAGCCTCGCCAGGGTGTTTGCCGTGGCAGGCGCGATGACAAGGGCGTCAGCCCATTCCCCCAGCGTGATGTGGGTGGTGAAATCGGTTCCGGGGTTCTCTGCAGGCGGAAATATGGACCGGTAGACCTGGGCCTGCGAAACGGTGGCAAGTGAGAGTTCACTGACAAAACGCGAGCCCGATTCGGTAAGGGCGACGCGTACGTCCGCCCCCTTTTTTTTCAGAAGCCGGACAAGCTGCGGCGTTTTGTATGCGGCAATGCCGCCGCAGATCCCGATAATGATGTTTTTACCTTTCAATGCTCTTCTGCTCGGGGTTAAAGAGTTATTCACGGGCAATTTATAAAAAAACCTGCAGGATTTATCTGTTTTTGTCGGACGACGGGACCAGGTGTTTCCAGAACTCGTCCCAGCTGCGGAAACGTTCCTTGTAGGATACGCTGACCCCCCATGTTTCGGTGGGTTTCTGCAGGGAGCTGTTCGAAATGGAGTTGGTGAGCTGTCCGGTGGAACGTGAAGCTTCGATATAGACTTTCGGGGTAACCCTGTATTCGATTTTCTGCGACATGCCGTAATTGTCGGTGGTTACCGTCTGCCTCGATCCAAGGGAGG
>JAAXXI010000018.1 GCA_013334565.1 Chlorobiaceae bacterium | reverse complement strand
CGAAAAGTGATGGCGGAAACAGGTTAACTTCGAACACTTTTTTACATTGCTTCTTGCAGACAGAATGATGGCCGGTTACTGTTCGACGTTTTCCGGATAACCTGTTCGATCTTGCCGGATTAAGCAGCCCCCATTCCCCGCTTCCCACTTTCCAGCCCCCATTTCCCAATCCCCCGATTCCGCTTATCTGGCGAATACTGCAACTCCATATAAAAATTTAATTTCCAGCAACGATCGAGGCAAAATTTCCCCCTATAATACCATCATTCAGACAGGTCATCATGATCAGACAGAACAATAAGTGAAGTGCTAATATTGTAATATCGCGATATATTACGAACTATTCTCCTTTTTCGTCAACCAGGGAAACATTGAACAATGATTCATTTGACCGTGATTTCAGGACTCAAAAATATTTCAGGATGTAAAACAAATAGCATGGGTTCCGTGTTATCATGATACAGTCATTCAACAACCAGGCAACAGAAGACATTTTTAACGGAAAGCAAACAAAACCAGCTTTGAAATTATGCCCCGTTATTTTATGGCGCCAAGCTGGACGAAAGCTTGATCAGCTTGATTCAGTGGTTTTTCTTGAAGAATTGAGAATACCACCGGGAAATCATTTGGAGGCCTTGGCGGGTAACCATAAAGGACAATTCAGCATTCGTATAAATCGCCAGTACAGAATATGTTTCGAATGGTCGGCTTCAGGACCGGAAAATGTGGAGATTATCGATTATCATTAATTAATATAATATGATACGCATACCGTCAAACAGAACCCCGACGCATCCGGGAGAAATGCTGCTCGAGGAATTCCTCATACCCATGGAAATTTCGCAGCGCAAGCTTGCCGATTCCATCCATGTTCCCTTTCAGCGGATCAACGAGATTATCAATGGAAAACGGGGCATTACCCCTGCAACCGCTTTGAGGCTTGCAGCGTTCTTCGGAAACACGCCCGATTTCTGGATGAACCTCCAGCAGCGGTGGGAGCTCTTCCATGCCGCCGAATCTGAAAAACAGATATTGAAAACCATTGTTCCTGCAACCCTCAGAGAGCCGGTTGAATCCTGAAAAGAACCTGCAGCAACGAGGCCGAGATATCAGAACCGTGGAATTGCAATGATGTCGAGCTGGGAGTTATCTGAGTTGAAAGCAATGAGCGACGAGCAATGAGAACGCCCCAGTCCCCAGTCTTCACAGTCTCCACTTCCAATATGCCGCCCCTATGGGGCTGAAACCCAAATTATTTTTGCCCCTCAATCCAGGGGCTGGCACCCCTGGCTACCAATATCCCGCCCCTACGGGGCTCTACATCCCAAATCCCACTTCCCACTCTCCACTTTCCAGCCCCCAATTCCCATTACCCATTCCCCGCTTCCCACAATTCGATCAAGCCGATTCGAGTGTGTCAGATATCCACCGGTTCAGGCTTTTCCCGGATTTCGCCGCCTTGAGGTAAACCTTGTGATGAAGTTCCGGTGTTATACGCAGCACGAGTTTTCCCGAAAAGGGTCTGTCCGGTTCCTCCCCTCTTTCCCTGCAGAACTCAAGATAATCTTCTATCGATTCACGGAACGCTGTTTCGATCTCATCCACCGTTTTGCCCTGGAATGTGATGACGTCCCTGGTATCGAGCACTTCTCCATGAAAGATTCCCGCTTCTCCATCAAATTCCACCTGCCCTGTATATCCTTTGTAAACAAGCATGATTAACGAACTCCGGCTTCTTGTAAAAAACGTCTCATTGACTGCAACGCACCCTTGTCGGTCTCTTTTTGTGGATGAGGTCTGTGAAAAACAGCTCGAATGCCATTGAGTGCAATGCGAACTCTGGAACCCTTCCCTTCCGACAATTCAGCGCCGAGAGCAATCAGAAGATTTTCGATGTCATTCCATGCGACATCTGAACATATCGGATTCTGAAAAATCTTGTCAAGAATCTTCTGATGCTTTTTATTCATGATACTATATTATGATATCATTTCATCATTTTCAAAAAGTAAAAAACTCCGTTATTCCGTAACATCAAAAGCTGAAAAGTTTAATTCAAAGCGATACCGGCTGCAGCACTTCTCCGCATTACACGTTCTGGATAAAGGCAGATGCGGCTGATAAAAAGGGAGTTCGATGACGGCTGCCTGATTGATGAGATATTTCCGGGACGAATCCATAGGAAAATCAATCTGCAAAATCAGTGGTCAAACCTGACGTCTTCCGGAATCATTTTCGCTACGGGTATCGGAAACAGATGACGCAGGAATAACGATGTCAGCAACCATTGCAGCCTTACATCGAGGAATCTTCATCAATACGATACCAAGGGCCTTTTCAAGCATAGCAATCGTTTCGAAGGTAAGGTTTTCCCTTCCTTTGACGATCTTGCTGACCTGCTGGGGAGATACTCCCACAATCTCTGCAAGCTCTTTCTGGGACATCTTTTTTTCGCGAAGCGTCATCAGGATTTTCAATGCGATTGACTGGGAACGCCTCAGCCAGGCTCTGTTCTCCATTCTCCAACGAGCGTCTTCGAGCCAACCGGATGGTTCACTTGAAGTTATCTTTGCCATTTTTTCATAGATCGAATCGGTAGCCATGATGCGGTTATATTTCTAAGAATTGAAAATCAGACTCGTGAATCAAACCCTGATCTTGCAACTAAGCCTTTACTTTTTAAAGCGTTACAAGTTATCATCCTTCTTTTCTCGACTCAAAACAAACAATAAATTAACAATATATTACATCTATTAATACACTAAATCCATCATAAAACTATCCATCCGCACATTACCGTCACAAAAACATACTAATCCAGGTTTTCAGTACAATACTGATTTATTTTGGTATATTTTCAAATATTATAACTCTAACGATCAATGGGATTAATCCGGTTTTTTTCAGGATGAAATCCCATGATCTCATTCTGTTTTGAACTGTTTTGCAAACAGGTCGTTAGAATCAATCCCATGTGCTCTTTTATCGGTCATTCTTAGCGAAGCAAAGATTCCTGGAGCTTTTTCTTTCAAGCAAATGAATCCTTCACTCCGCTATGCTTCATTCAGGATGACAGGACAAATCCATTGGCCGCCAGTAGCTGGTGGCCTTTGCCGCAGGAATAACATTTCAAGACCATGCCACGCATACCGTCAAACAGAATCCCGACGCATCCGGGAGAAATGCTGCTCGAGGAATTCCTCATACCCATGGGAATCTCGCAGCGCAAGCTTGCCGATTCCATCCATGTTCCCTTTCAGCGTGTCAACGAGATTATCAATGGATAAAAAAGGGGAAACACACCCGATTTCTGGATGAACCTCCAGAAGCGGTGGGAGCTCTTCCATGCCACCGAATCTGAAAAACAGATATTGAAAACCATTGTTCCTGCAACCATATGCTGCGATGAGCAAGGGGAATTCAGGACTGAGTGCTGAGGACTCAGGACTGGGGGCTGGGGGGTGGAAAGTGGAGAGTGGGGACACTGAGGACTCAGGACTGAGTGCTGAGGACTGGGGGCCGGGTGCTGGGGGCTGGAAAGTGGAAAGTGGGGGTGGGGACACTCAGGATTCAGGACTTGGTAAGGAAAAAAAGCTTAGTCCTGAGCACTCAGCACTGAAAAAAGGACTCAGGACTGAGGAATGAGGATCGGTAATCTGCAATGATGCCGACCTGAAAATCGTCGTTTCCGGCTTATAAACCTGATGGTGCTTCATTAGCACTTTTATTCGATTTTCAAGGTTGATTTCAGATATATTTGGGTTGATAAACATTTTATTACTCTGTAACAATGAATGAATGGGAAAAAAGGATTACGATAAATCCTGAGCAGTGCGGGGGACGCCCCTGCATTCGCGGATTGCGTATTAGGGTAATCGATATTCTCGATCTTCTTGCAACGGGACTCGGACCGGATGAAGTTCTACAGGAATTACCGGACCTTGAAAAAGAAGATATTCTTGCTGCCCTCAAATATGCGAGCAGGAAACTCGATCACCCCGTCATTGCCGCATGACCATCTGGATCGATGCACACCTCTCCCCCTCCATAGCAGCATGGATAAATCGTAGTTATCCTCAAATCAGGGCAAGGTCCATAAGTTCGCTGAACTTGCAACATGCAGACGACAGAACAATTTTCGAGTCAGCAAAAAAGGCTGAGTCCATCATCATGAGCAAAGATTCGGATTTTTTGCGGCTTGTCGATAAGTATGGACCACCACCAAAGATTATCTGGATCACCTGTGGAAATACCTCGAATGCAAAAATGAGAGAAGTTCTGGAAAAATCGTTGCAGAAAGCGATTGACATGTTACAGGCAGGCGAGCCTGTCGTCGAAATCGGAGACGGAATTTGATCCCGGCATGATTCCTGTTTTTTGACAACAGCAGCGACGGAAGCTCTTCCATGCCGCCGAATCTGAAAAACAGATTTTGAAAACCATTGTCCGTGCAACCATATGCTGCGATGAGCAAGGGGAATTCAGGACTGAGTGCTGAGGGCTGGGTGATGGAAAGTGGAAAGTAGAAAGTGGAAAGTGGGGACACTGAGGACTCAGGACTGAGGGCTGGGGGCCGGGTGCTTGGGGCTGGAAAGTGGAAAGTGGAGAGTGGGGGTGGGGACACTCAGGATTCAGGACTTGGTAAGGAAAAAATGCTTAGTCCTGAGCACTTAGCACTCAGCACTGAAAAAAGGACTGAGGGCTGAGGATCGGTAAACTGCAATGATGCCGACCTGGAAATCATCTGCCTTGAACCTCGAACACCCTTTACCTGAACAAACCCAAACAAACGATTTACAGTCATACCGGGCATGCATCGAAACGATGACATTATGAAAGTTCGTGCAATAGCAGGATATTTGCGGAAACATGCAGGGTCATCGTCCCGGCTTCCATGAGATCATGGATAGCCCAAGCAAACTTATCAAACATCACCCCGAATAACAGCGATGCATATCCCTCTGAACAGGTTTGACGAATACATCGACGATACCATGCCGAAGCGCGGGCTGGCATATTTCAGGAAGGGTAAGGTTCATGAACCGGAAGAAACCGGACCGGGAAAGTATAAAGCCGTCGTAGAGGGTACGGAAACGTATACCGTAAAGCTGGTCATTGCCAACGGGACCGTAACCGAACATCTCTGCAGTTGCCCCTACGACATGGGGCCGGTATGCAAACATGTGGCAGCCGTGCTGTTTCACCTGCAGCAGGACACTCCGGGCATGAAGAAAAAACCTGCACGCACCGGCACTTCGGACGTCAAAAAACCCTCAAAGCGCAAAACCGTTGCCGAACGTATCGACGAGGCTCTCGACAGCATCGGCCATGAGGAGCTTCAACAGTTCGTGCGCGAACAGGCAACCGTGAATATCCCGTTCAGGAACATCCTCCTTGCTTCATTTGCAGGACACGGCTCCGATGAATCGAAAGGGTCCTTCGTGACACAATTGCAATCGATACTCCGCAGCGCAAAAGACAGGACCGGATTTATCAGCTGGTCAACCTCGAACCGTGTAGCTGAAGCGGTCAGCGAACTGTTGCGTGTAGCGCAAAAACATCTTGACAGCCATAATTATCCGGGCGTTATTTCCATCTGCACCGCAATCATGGAACAGATGGTTGCAGCCCTGCAGTATTCCGACGACAGCGACGGGTCTATCGGGAACTGTATCCATACTGCATGCGATATGCTCTTTTCGATTGCGGAGTCCGCCCCTCAGGAAAATATCAGAAAGCTCCTGCTCGATTATTGCCTGAAAGCCGTTCACAAAAAGCTTTATTCCGGCTGGGACTGGCATGTCAGCATGCTTCGCATGGCCGCGCAACTTGCCGTCACCGACAAGGAGATCGAAGACCTGACCAGAGAACTTGACGGAGAAAAGGGATCCGATTATACCGGTGAAGAAACCCAGGACATCATGTTCGGGCTCATCGCGAGAACAAAAGGCATGAAAGCCGCCGAAGCCTACCTCGAAACACACCTCGTCAATCCGAAATTGCGCAGGAGAGCGATACAGCTTGCAATGGAACGGAGTGAATTCAGTAAAGCCGCCTCTTTAGCCAGAGACGGCATCGAGTATGACCGGAAGGACCGACCGGGACTGGTCGACGACTGGTATGACTGGCTCCTCAAAATTGCGCAGGCACAGGGTGACCGGGAAGCTATCCTTCAGTATGCCCGGAAACTGTTCATTGAAAATTTCAGGCCTGCACAGGATTATTATGCAATCCTGAAACAGCAGGTTGAACCAGAGATGTGGGTACGGTATGCGGAAAACCTTGTCGCAGAAATCGCCGGAGACAAAAAATACTGGCATTCCAGAGACCTGATTGCGGCTATCTGCATCAGGGAGGGATGGGTTGACCGGCTGCTGCAGCTTGTCAGCGAATCACCAGATCTGCACACGATCTCACAATATGAAAGCGTCCTTGCCGAAAAACACTCCGCTCCTCTGGTTGCGCTTTACGCCGATGCCGTTGCGGAGTACCTTGTCAACCATATCGGGAGGAACCATTATCAGCATGCCTGCAGGTACCTTCGGAGAATGGTCAAACTTGGGGGCAGAGGAAAAACAAACGAACTGATCCTTGCTTTGCGTTCGAAATATCCGCAACGCAAAGCCCTGATGGAAGAACTGGACAAAGTCTGACCGCATCTACCAAAACCCCGGAACATTGCTCCGTGTCCTCAACTGCCGAAAGCTTCATTAAAAGCGATCTCGGTTGAAAAAAGGTTTCGGGAGGTGAGCGACGAGCAAGGGGAATTCAGGACTTAGGGCTGAGGACTCAGGACTGGGGGCTGGAAAGTGGAAAGTGGAGAGTGGGGGAATTCAGGACTGAGTGCTGAGGACTCAGGACTGAGTGAAAGCTCCCGGACGTTTTCCCCTAACGTCAACAGCAGAAAAGCTCCATAGAAACGATTCTGGCTGAAAAATACTTCGGGAGGTGAGCAACGAGCGATGAGCAATGAGCAACGAGGACAGCCCACTTCCCATTCCCCACTTCCAACATCCCGCCCCTGCGGGGCTGAAACCCAAATTTTTTTGCTCCTCCAACCCAGGGGCTGACACCCCTGGCTACCAATATCCCGCCCCTACGGGGCTATCTTTCCCAGTCCTCAGTCCTCAGTCCTCAGTCCTCAGTCCTCAGTCCTCAGCACTCAGCACTCAGTCCTCAGCACTCAGTCCTCAGCACTCAGTCCTCAGCACTCAGTGTCCCCACTTTCCATTACCCATTACCCATTACCTATTACCCATGTTTTTTCCAAATAAACTTGACCAAATCAATCCTGTTTTGCAAATTAGGGCAGGAGCCGGTATTCACCGCGGGTTAGCGCTCCAGCAGTACGTAAAGGCTTGGGAAAATGCCGGTTAACCGTCGAGGCGATCCTTTGACGCTTTGGTTTTCCTTTTATCTGTCATACCTTAAGGAATGTGCCCGAAAGCTTGCCATCAAACACTACCAATCCGGAGGTCAATTATGAAAATCAAAGTATTGCTCTTCTCCCTCTTCCTGCTCTGTGTCTCGCTGATCTCGCAGGGATATGCCCAGAGCTACTCGGAAAAACCCCGTCTCGGCATCCTGCGCTTCACCAACAACACCTCCGCCGCATGGTGGTCGGGCGGTGTCGGAACCGATTTGCAGGACATGCTCATTTCCGAACTTGCGGCGACCAACAGCTTCCGCGTGCTCGAACGCAAGGAGCTCGATGCCGTCATCACCGAACAGAACCTCGGCGCTTCGGGCAGGGTCAATCCCGCTACAAGATCCAGACTCGGCAAAATCACCGGCGCGAAATACCTGGTTGCAGCAACCGTTTCCGCTTTTGAAGAGAACACGAGCGGCGGCGGCGGCGGAATCTCCTTCAGGGGGTTCAGCGTTGGCGGAAGGCAGGACAAGGCCTACATGGCCGTAGACCTGAAAGTTATCGATGTCACCACCGGCGAAATCTATGATGCCCGTACCGTCGAAGCCACATCGAAATCCAGCGGCGTCAGCGTCGGCGTCTACCGCGGAGGATTCGGAGGCCACCTCGGCCAGTACAACAACACCCCGGTCGGCAAGGCTATCAGGGCCTGCATCATCGAAATTGTCGACTACCTCCAGTGCTCGCTGATCGAAGGCAAGAACAGCGGCTGCATGGATGAGTACAACCAGAAGGAATACAACCGCAGGGAGAGGACCAAAGGGTCGATCGATCTGCAATAATGCCCGGTTCATTTACAAACAGACAGGCCCGGAAACACAACCGGGCCTGTTTTTTTTTATTCCTTCCTGCTTCCCCGCCCCATCAGCCACACCGGATAATCCACCAGGCCTGCGCAGGGATCATTTCATCCCGTATTTTTTCAGCTTGTAGCGAAGGTGCCGTTCGCTAATGCCGAGTATTTCCGCCGCCCTCGTCTGGACATTCCCGGCCTCCTCCAGGGCACCGAGGATCATTTCCCGCTCGAACGCCATGACCTTCTCCGTGAAACTCCCCTGCTGCCCCTCCGGAGTGTCGCATTCGGGACAGGGATCGAAAACCCTGTAGGGAAGGTCCTCCCTGGTGATGACCGGTGAACGCGAAAGTACGATGGACTGCTGGACGATATTTTCAAGTTCGCGGACATTGCCCGGATAGCTGTATTTCATCAGGGCATCCATAGCCTCCCTTGATAAACCCTCGACCTGCTTGCCGTACTCCCCACTGAACCGTTTGAGGAAGGCATCGACCAGGGGAGGGATGTCGTCGCGGCGCTCCCGTAGCGGCGGGATCCGGATGGAAACGACATTGAGCCGGTAATAGAGATCGGCGCGGAACGAACCGTCGCGCACCATCGACTCCAGGTCGCGGTTGGTGGCGGCAACGATCCTGACATCGGCCGCCTGCGGAGCGGAACTGCCGACCCGTTCGAACGTCTTCTCCTGCAGCACCCTGAGCAGTTTGACCTGCAGGGAGAGCGGGATTTCCCCCACTTCGTCGATAAACAGGGTACCGCCCTGCGCACTCTCGAACCGTCCCCTGCGCAGCTTGTCCGCACCGGTGAATGCTCCTTTCTCATGGCCGAAGAGTTCGCTTTCGAGCAGGGTTTCCGGCAGCGCCGCGCAATTGACCGCGACAAAGGGGTTTCCGCTCCGGGGGCTCGAATAATGGAGGGCCTTAGCCACAAGCTCCTTGCCGGTGCCGGTCTCTCCGGTGATCAGCACTGTTGCGGTGGTGGCGGCCACCCTGCCGGCAATGCTCATCACCTGCGCCATGGCGGAGGATTGCGAAACGATGCCTTTGAAGCCGAAGCGTTCGGAAAGCTGGGTCTTCAGAAGACGGTTTTCGCTGATGAGCCGGTTGCGCTCGATGGTGTTGCGGATCGTCGTCTGCAGCCTGTGAAGGTCGACCGGCTTGGTGATGTAATCGGCCGCACCGAGCTTCATGGCCTCGATAGCCGATTCCACGCTTCCGAAGGCGGTCATGATGATGACCTCCACAGCCGGGTTGCGCTGTTTCAGTGCCGAAAGCAGTTCGACCCCGGTCATTTCCGGCATCCTGAAATCCGTCAGCACGATATCGACGGCTTCCTGGGCTGCGATGTCAAGCGCCTTCTGCGGACGCTGGGATTTCAGCACCCTGTAGCCCTGCTTTGCAAGAAAACCCGCTATGCTTTCAAGTTGAACGACCTCGTCCTCGACGACAAGTATGGTAGTATCCATCGTACAGGCCTGCTGATTTCCGTCGTTATGAAAAACTGCGCTCATGCCGTGGGCAGCAGGACGCTGAACACGCTCCCCTCGCCTTCCCGGCTCGAAACCTCTATGACGCCGCCGTGGGCGTGGACGATCTGGTTGGCGATGCTCAGGCCCATGCCGGACCCCTCCTCCCTGGTGGTAAAATACAGGTTGAAGATTTCCGAAAGCTGCCCTTCCGCAATCCCGGCCCCGGTATCGGCAATCCCGACCACCACCTTTTCGCCGCGTCGGTATGCGCTGATGGTGATGATTCCGCCTCGCGGGGTGGCATCGACGGCGTTGCGGACGATATTGAGCAGCACCTGCTGCATCTGCTCCCTGTCGATCATCACCGTCGCATTGCTCCCGGCCTCGACCGTAAACCCGACACCTTTTTTTTCAGCTTCGCACTGCAAGACGGCGGCGTAACTCCTGACAAAATCGTCGAGATCGGTTTTTTCGGGGACAAGCCGTGGCGGACGGCCGAATTTCAGGAACCGCTGGATGATGGTATTGACGCGCTGGACCTCGGAGACCACGGTCCGGACGAGGTGCCGGTATTCGGGTTCGTCGGCGGTCGGCGAAAATTCGATATCGAGACGCTGGGCAAGGATCCCGATAGCGTTCAGCGGATTGCGAATCTCATGGGCAACGCCCGAAGCGAGCTCGCCCATTGCCCGGAGCTTTTCCTGCCGTTCGATGAACTGCCGCATCGCCCGATGTTCCGTCAGGTCTCGAAGCACCACGATCACCCCATCATTTCCCCCTCCTCTCCCGGCTATGAGGCTGAAGCTCCCTTCCAGCGTCCGCTCCCTGCCGTCCGCGCTGCAGGGGAACTCGCGGTTGAACGATGCGCTCTCCCGTGCCGAGCTGATACCGGAAAGCAATTCGGGGCAACCGGCAAACACCTCACGCGCCGGTTTTCCCTGAACATCATTTGAGGATATCCGGAAGAGCGCTTCCGCCGGCCGGTTGACCAGAGTCACGATTCCGTCGGCATCGACCGTCACGACCGCATCGGCCATATTTTCAAGAATGGCCGATGAAAAGGTCTGTACCCTGCGGTAAGCCTCCCTGACGGCTGCCTCGTCCCTGCGGGCGATGACGAGGTTGAACAGGACGAGGCCTCCGACAGCGATGAATCCGACCAGCATGAGCAGCCGGTTCCGCAGCTTGTCGAGGGCAGTGGTGAAATGATCGGGTTTCAACCCTATGCGCAGCAGCCCCTCGCTTGTCATGTCGTGGTAGAACGGGCTCGCCACTTCGTAAACCTTCACGCCTCCGGTGTCGATCATCCTTGTCACCGGCAGGCCCCCCTTCATGGCCGAATCGAGGAACGGGTCCCGCAGGATTGCCGCTTTATTCGACATGTTCGGCGTAGCGGCCACCACACCGGTGGAATCCTGCCAGATGATGTAAGCGATCCCGGGCGTACCGGCCCCGATGCGCCGGATAAGCTGCTCGACGCCAATCCTGCTGCGCAGTTCGAGCAGCCTTGTCGCATCGGCATTCCCGGCGATGACCCCGCCGCGGCTGCGCTTCACGGCTGCTATCAGGCGCGGTCCACGTCCGGAAAAGCTCTGACGGATGCCGACGACCAGTGAGTCCTTCCCGCCGGACAGCACCGGCTGGAGGAACAGGTCGGGATTGCACTCGCGCAGCAGCGGAGCATGGTCAGGTGGCGCACTGAAGGCGATGCGCCTGCCGTTGCGGTCGAAGATGTTGAGCCGGTAGATGCCGCTCTTTCCGGCAATGGTGGTGAGGTCGGCAGAGGTCAGTTCGCGTTGCCTGTCGAGCCGGTCGATGAGCCGGAGCTGGTCGATGAGGCTTCCGGTCAGGAGATCCCTGTTTTCATTGTATCCCGCAAGAGCGTTCTCGGCGCCTTCCCTGAGGGAATGCATGAGCAGGCCGGCCTCCTCGCGCATGATATGCTCGATCTCCGATTTGCGGTAGTGGTATTCGAAGAGCGCCGAGCCGAGAAAGAGAAGCACGAAAAGGGCAAAGATACCTCCGAGGTATTTCGGATGGAGCGTCATCAGCTTTTTCTTCTGAAACATCCTATCTCCTTTCAGGTTCATCAGGGCACCTCTTTTTATCTGTTCCGAAGCCCTGTTGCAACGTCGGGCCCGACGAGTCGTGACCCTCTGCGCCTTGAAATCGTACTTCCCGCGACAATGCCGCTCCGGCAGGATCCCTGCCGTTTCCCCTGCATGATCAGCGGCTGATCATATTTTCGATCATCCCGCGCAACTCGTTCATCCCGATACGGTTCTTTTCTGCCACCTCTCTCATGGTCATGCCGGTTTCGGCATCGATTCCTTTCTGCCGGAGCGCCAGCATCAGGGATTCAGGCGATACTCCGCCTTCCGAGGCAACCTCACCGAGGGTCCTGCGGCCGAATCCCTCCGCCTGCAGTTTCCGCGCTCCGCTTTTTTCCGGTGCAATAGAACGATAAACAATTTCTGCCGTTGTATGGTTCTGCACCGCGATTTCTGCAAGGGTCAGCCGGACCGTACCGACCATGTAGCCGGCTTTCTCGAGCTTCCCCTTCAGGGCTTCAGCATCCCCGCCCATTCCGGGCTGCGCTGCCAGTTCGACAAGCGACAGCGCTTCGGCATGAGCCACGGGAGGCTGGCTGTCCCTTCTCTCCCATGATCCGGAGATACGGCTCCCGAAATCGATGACCGCTGAAAAAGGCGGCAGGGAAAACCAGGTCCCGACGCCGAAAAGCACTGCAAGCGCAAGGCTCGTGAACAGTTCGAGCGGACTTTTCAGCCCTTTCGACGCCTTTGCCTTCAGATAGGAGAGAAACGCTTTCCAGTTAATGAAAAACAGATGGAACACCGACAGCACTGCGAACGAGAACCCGAAAATGGTGTGCTGATCGATCCAGCCGCTTTTGGTCAGACCCAGCATCCGCCAGTCAGTCCAGTTGGCCACCCTTCCGGGAGGAGAGATATAGAGCACCACGCCGGACACAAGCAGCATGACAAACGAAAGCAGCAGTCCGAAACTGATGAAAATCCTCCAGCTGAAACCTTTTTTCATCTTCCTCTCCCTGTCACTGGTTTATGCACGGACCCTGTCCCCGGCCCATGCCGCGGCCTCCGCCCATTGCGGGGTTGTACTGGTCCCAGAACCAGGATGCAACTGCCTTCAGTTCGGCATCGCCGAGCGCAAGCGCAGGCATGAGGCCGAAGCGGGAAACAGCCTGGGGCTCGACAGCCTTGTTTTTATCCGGTTTTTTCAGGAACGAGACCATATGTGCGACACCCTGCTCTTTGGTCGCAAACTTCATATGGTAACGATTTGCAAGGGGGATGACCGGCGGTGCCGATTTCGGGGGCGGGCTGACGGAATGACAGACGCTGCAATTCCTGTTGAAAACCGCGGCCCCATCCACCGTTGCGGCGAACGCCGATGCAGGGGAAAATGCCGGAACGGCCCCGGCGACAAGACATGCGTAGAGGATCTTTTTCATCTTCAGGCTCCATGGTAAAAAACTTTTGCGGAATACCGGAACCGGTCTTCGGTCAGATCGCGCCGCCCGGTTTCAGCCCGGTGCTCTCGCGAAAATGTTTCAAAGGTGCGGGCGGCTTCAGAAAGGTGCTGCAAAAGTGGTGCCAGCAAGAATAAATAAACCGTATCCTGTTTATTGGCATTGCGTTAGAATAATATTCCGCTTCGATCACTCCTCGACGACACCAGAAAAAGTTCGACCATCCGGTCGAATTTTCGCCCGGATGGTCGAGCCCGCGGAGATTATCGGGCAGGAAACCGTTGACCGATGGAATCGCCGGGAAAACGCTTCACGCTTTCCTGACGAATTCGGATTTCAGCTGCATCGGCCCGATCCCCTCGACCTTGCAGTCGATATCATGGTCGCCGTCGACAAGCCGGATGTTCTTCACCTTGGTTCCGCCCTTGATGACCGACGAAGAACCCCTGACTTTCAGGTCCTTGATCACCGTCACGGTATCGCCGTCCTGAAGCACGTTACCGTTGGCATCTTTCCAGACGCGGGTTTCTTCGCTTGCGGATATTTCGGAAGCGCTCCATTCGTAGGCGCATTCCGGACAGATATAGAGGGTCCCGTCCCGGTAGGTATATGCGGAATTGCATTTCGGGCAGTTCGGCAGGTCGCTCATCGTAAATCTCCTTTGCAATTGAAAAAATGAAACATGCTGCGGCATGATAACGCTTTTTTTTTTCAATTGCCGCTCTCCCCCACCATGAACCGGGACCGGACCATCAGACCGCAGACCTCATTCGATGTTTTTCTCCTCCAGTGCCGTTGTTTTGCTTCTTAATGCTTGTTATATAGAGGAAACCTCCCGAAAGCCTGAAATCCCGAGAGACACATGACCAGAAACAATCCTGGCAGGAAAGGATTCTCAACCCGTGCGATCCATTCCGGATACGATCCCTACGAAGGGCCCGGCGCGTTGAACCCGCCGATCTACCTCAGCTCGACCTACACCTTCCCGACGGTGGAAGACGGGAGCGCCCGCTTTGCCGGTGAACAGGAGGGATTCGTCTATTCGAGGACAGGCAATCCCACGACCGCGCTGCTCGAACAGCGCATCGCCGATCTTGAAGGCGGCGAGGCCGCGCTGGTCACCGCTTCCGGCATGGGAGCGACCGCATCCCTGCTCTGGACCCTGCTTGCCCCCGGTGACGAGCTCATCACCGACAAAACGCTCTATGGGTGCACCTTCGGTTTTTTCAACCACGGGCTCGCGAAATTCGGCGTCAGGATCACACATATCGACCTGACCGATCCGGCAAAGCTCGAAGCGGCGATCAATCCGGAAACGAAAGCGGTTTTTTTCGAATCACCCGCCAATCCCAATATGCGCCTGGTGGACATCGCGGCCGTAGCACGCATCGCCCGCAAGCATGGGGCGAAAGTGATCGTGGACAACACCTACTGCACGCCTTACCTGCAGCGTCCTCTGGAGCTGGGGGCCGACTACGTCGTTCATTCTGCGACCAAGTACCTCGGAGGACACGGGGACCTCATAGCCGGTGCGATAGTGGGTCCAAAAGAGCCGCTATCGCAAGTGCGCATCTACGGCATCAAGGACATGACCGGAGCAGTGCTCTCTTCCCAGGATGCGTTCCTGGTCCTCAGGGGGCTGAAGACACTGTCAATACGGATGGAACGCCACAGCGAAAATGCGCACGGGATCGCAGAGTTCCTTTCGTCACAGGACAAGGTCGCCGTATGCCACTACCCCGGGCTTTCCACGTTCCCCCAGCGGGAACTGGCCGAACGGCAGATGAAGCTCCCCGGCGGCATGGTCGCGTTCGAACTGAAGGGCGGCATCGAAGCTGGACGGCGGTTCATGAATGCCCTGCAGCTCATCAGGAGGGCCGTCAGCCTCGGTGATGCGGAAAGCCTCGCCCAGCACCCGGCAAGCATGACCCATTCGTTCTACACCCCGGAGGAGCGCAGGCTCCACCTGATCGAGGAAGGCCTGGTCCGCATTTCCGCAGGCCTCGAGGATCTCGAAGACCTCCTGCTCGATATCAGCCAGGCAATGGAAAAAACCTGAATTCCGAAGTATGACCAGTGCACCGGTCATACTTCGGGGGAAACTTGTCATGAAAACGTATCGCGTCCCTTACTTTCTTTCTGTCCCGACCGGGAAAGGTAATGTAATCAACGATTCGAGCCGCTCATACCTGTAACCCTTCGCAGAATCCTGTTGCAGGTCGATATTGCGTGATCAACTGGACTGGGAAAGGACCAAAAAGTCAGATTCCCACTCTAAGCCCGAGCAGGACGGAATGGCTTGAAAAATTCGTTTTGGAGTCTTTTGAGCCCCCCGTTATGTTTGCATAATAATAAGAGCCGACCCCCGGCACAGTAAAATCACTTGTGGCAAAGTATCGGTAACGAAGATCGATCTTGATTTTCCTGCTGACCGGAACGGCTACTCCGGCACCTAACTGCCAGGCAACAGCTTCCGTAGTATTGCTGTAACCGGGATTGGTATTAGGATAAAAAATATATCCGCCGTTTCCGTCACCCTCAATGGTCGTGACTTCTCGGACATCTTTCAGTGATACCCTTGCGACACCGATACCGGCTGTCGCATAGAGCTCAATGTTTTTCCCGAGCTTGAAATCGTAATATCCGTTGGCCATGAGGGAAAGAACGGAGACCTCTCCTTTCATGTCCCAGGGATCCGAAGAGAAATTAATGCCTTGTTCATCCAGCGGATGTTCGTAAGGCACACCATCCTCGCCGTTGATCGCCGTCTTGACATCGCACCTCTGGTAGCCGATCTCACCTTCGAGGCGGAAGTTTCCGAAAGCGCATCCGAGTGCTCCGAGAACATTGAAGCCTCTTCCAAGGCCATAATCCTGATAATCATTAAACATTTCATATTGATAGGTATCGACAAGATGCAGTGTGGATGGCCAATTCATACCGCCCATCCCACTGATGTAGCGTTCGGATGCTTTTGCCTGGATACCGGTAAGACAAACAGCGGCAAACACCACCAGGGGAAAAAGAGTTCTTTTCATTTTTCCTGTGTTAAAAGGGTTTTTTAAGGGGAAACCACTCGTTCAACTTAAGGTTATTGCACAAATAACAATCAGATAAAACAGGAAAGTAATAAAAATCGGTTTAAAATTGATAAAAGCGGACACCCTTCGTGTACTCATCTATGATCAGAAATTGAAGGCAGGCTCATGCAGAAATAAAAAAAGCCCCTTGTAACGGAGCTTTTTTTAAAATCAAATATAGCCTTACTGCATCGTGAAGTGCTTCGCTTCGGCCCGGGTGCGGATGTTCTTCTGTATCACCGATCCAAGGGTCTTGTCCCCGCCGCTCTCTTTCTGCTTCTGCATGATAAAGGCGTCACGCTTGCGTCCGAGCTCGGCGATCTGCGCCTTCACTTCGCGGCGTTCCTTCCCTTTCTGAAGCACGTAAGCATCGATCTGGGCAGGGCTCATCGCACGGAGCGCTTCCGGCAGCTCATCCTTCTTCAGCTGGCCGGGGTTGACTTTCTTCTCCTCCACCGCATCGACAAGGTCCCAGCCGGACGCCTTGTAGAGGTTCGAGCCTTTCGTCGAAGCCCTTGCTGCCGAAACGGGTGCGGAAAGCTTCGCTGCATTCATGTCCTGCGCCTCCTGGCGCTCGTAGCTTGCAAGGCCCATGCTGCCGTAAGGCACGTAGGTCGTGTTCAGGCGGCTGTTCAGCTTCACCAGGTCGTCATCGTATGGCGTCGGGATGCCCATCGTCTCGCGGTCGCTGTCGATGGCAAAATAGCTCCCTCCCCCCAGGTCTGCCCCGTGCTTCCAGTAGGTCATGATGCCTTCCCGGTAGTCGCCGCAGAAGATGGTGTTCACCGCGATCCTCTTTTCGGCGGCCCAGCGGCAAGCCACCGCATAATCCACCGATCCCTGGTTGAACGGCTCGTTTCCGGCTATGAAGATCATCTTCAGGCCTTCCGGAGAGGAGTTCCATTGCAGCTGGTTCAGGCTGCTGCCGATGACATGACCGCAATACTCGGACCCGCCGTTGGTATCGAGGGAGAACAGCGCTTCGGAAATACGGTCGAGGTCGCCGGTGAACGGAACGACCTGGCGGATGTACCCCGAAGAGGCAGGCAGGTCGTTGTTGCCGTATTCGTAGAGGGCCACCTCGAGGCGGATGTTTTCCCCGTGCTTGCGCATCCTTGAAAGGTCGTTGACGATCTGCCACAGCTGGCTCTTCGCCTGGTTGATCAGCCCGTCCATACTGTTGCTGGTATCGAGCAGCAGGCAAAGCTGGATCAGCCGGTAATCGTTCGGGCAGCGGCCCTCGAAAGGCCTGAGGTTGTCGAACTGGCGCGAATAGGCGTCCATGGTTTTCCTGACGTTTGCAGCGCCCGGAGAGCGCTGCTCCGAAACCACGGAACTCACAGGCTTTGCCTCGAGGGCTGAAACCGCGGGAAAGGCGGAAGCCATGGCAAGCATCACCAGCAACTGTTTTTTCATAGGATAAGAGGGATTGGGTTGAAAAGCCGCTTATGAACCAAATGACGTTTAATCAGTTGGATTCTTGCGCGTTTTCTGTCCGAAAATCATAATGGATTGCCGCCCATGCGGATGATTTCGTATCATCACATGGAACAGGCGGAAAAACCAGTTTTCATCCTGCATGGAAACCATACATCGGGTATCGGCATCATCGCTTTCTATAAACAAACACTGCTTTTAACAAATTAACGATCTTATTGTTCAGGGTACGTGCGCGGCATCGGCTGGATACTGGTGGCTCAGCAGGTCATCACGGTTCGTTATGCTGAACATCATTTCCTGACTTTGCTGTTTGTGGATTCTTCACTTCGTTCAGAATGACAGAAAAAGGGGAATGACAGGAAAAGACAGCATGGCAGGGTCAAGAGCAAGAACAGCATGACAGGAGCAGGGAGTTAGTTCTGAAACAGAGGTGTCATCCTGAATGAAGCAAAGCGGAGTGAAGGATCCATTTTTTTGTAAAACGAAAACATCCGGATTCTTCGGCCGACTGTATAGGCCTTTTCATGAACAAACACTGCTTTTAACAAATTAACGGTCTTATTGTTCAGGGGCCGGATAAAGGGAACCCAGGATGAGCAGGCCAGATCGCGGCGACGACCTTCCGGGACGCATCAACGGGTTTTGCGCCGATCAGGATATGCGTCTCGGATGGAAAAAAGAAAAAGGGGTTGCACTGTGGAAAAAATGAAGGTCCCGCATATCGGCGACGTGGTCTGCGCGATCATTGAAAAAAACGGCCTTTTCCTGGTGGCGCAGCGCCCCGAAGGCAAAGCCCTTGCATCGCTCTGGGAGTTCCCGGGGGGAAAGGTGCATGAAAACGAGCGGGAAGAGGCTGCGCTCCACCGCGAACTCCGCGAGGAGCTCGGGGTATCGGTGCATATCCTGCAGCGCCTCACCCCTTGCTTCCATGCCTACCGGGAGTTTTCCCTTACCCTCATTCCCTTCCGTTGCACCCTCGCCGAAGGCGAACCTCGTGCGCTCGAGCACAAAGCCCTGCGCTGGATCGATCCGGACGAAATCCCCGCTTACAGCTTCCCTGCAGCGGATATGCCGGTGCTCGAAGAGTATCTCGCCATAAAAAGACGGACGGCCTGACGACAAGGCCGTCCGAGAAAGGATAATCTCAGGAGCCGAGCGCTTTCAGCACTTCGGCCTTGAGTTGGGCATAAGGCATGGCGCCGGCTGTTCGCCAGATAACCTCGCCGCCCCTGAAAATCATCAGGGTCGGAACGCCCTGTATCTTGTAGCGGCCTGCTACGCCGGGCTGCTCGTCAATATCGATTTTCACGACAGTGAGCTGGCCGCTGAACTCTTCCGCAAGCTTTTTGACCGAAGGAGCGACGACCTGGCAGGGCCCGCACCATTCGGCCCAGAAATCGACGAATACAGGGAGTGGACTGTTTTGAACAAGTTCTTCGAATGATTGGGGCATATCGTGTTTTTTTCAGGTTTAGGGTTATAAAGGCGATGTTTCCGATGAGACCAGCTCCGCCGTCCAGTGAATGCTGCAGCCCGAAGCCTTCAGCATGGCCCCGACGCTGCAATATTTTTCCATGGACAGGGACACGGCCTTTTCAAGCTCCTGCATGGTGCAGCCGGGGCAATCGAGACGGTAATGCACCCTGATCGAGGTGAACACCTTCGGATAGTTCTCCGCGCGCTCGGCGTCGAGCGAGGTGTCGAGCCCGAGCGGCTCCCGTTTCATTTTCTTCAGGATCGACAGGATATCCATCATCGAACAGGCGGCGAGCGACTCCAGGACGATATCCATGGGAGATGCTGCCGCTTCTGGGCCGGGAACTGCCGGAGAGGTACCGAAAAGCGTTTCATACCCCTTGTCATTGACACCTGAAAGAGGCATTTTCCCTGAAAATGTAACGTTAGCGTGCATGTGCGTTCAATCTGGTTACCGTGATAAGCATCGTCAAACCGGAAAACGGGGCCACACCTGTCCCAGGAGAAACATACCGGGTGGCATGAAACTTATTGACAGGACAGCAGGTTGATTGAAACGAAAATAAACATTTCCAGCAAAACATAAATTCCGGCCGTTTTTTCATGGCCGAAGCACAAGACCCCGACGCGGCATGAACGATCTTCTGAAAAAACCGAGAAAAATCTATGTCACCAGGACTGTCGAGTTCAACGCTGCGCACCGCCTCTACAACCCCGAGCTGAGCGAAGAGGAAAACACCAGGATCTACGGCAAATGCGGAAGCCTCTACGGTCACGGGCACAACTACCAGCTTGAGATAACCCTTTCCGGACTCGTCGATCCGGTCACCGGGTACCTGTTCGACCTGAAGGAACTGAAAACGATCCTCGAACAGGAACTCTCCGGGCGGTTCGACCACAAACACCTCAACCACGACGTTCCCGAGCTGTCCGGGTGCGTGCCGACAACCGAGGTACTCGCAGTTCTGGTATGGGACATCCTTGAAAAAAAATTCAACACTATCAACAACCGGGAATTTTCTCTCCATGAAGTACAGATCCACGAAACAGGAAAAAACACCGTCAGATACTTCGGTGAATAAGTGCCAGACATCCGTTTTCGCTTCGGGAAGCTGCTGCGATGACGACGATTGCATCGAAACGCTGCGAGAAACCGATCCAGCAGTGATGCGCAATCTTACCGGTGCGGTAGGAATGATGCTCGAAAGCCTCGGGGAAGATCCGTCGAGGGAAGGGCTCCTGAAAACGCCCGAGCGCGTTGCCAGGTCATTGCAGTTCCTGACTTCCGGCTACAGCCAGAACCCGGAGGAGCTGCTGAAAAACGCCGTTTTTACCGAAACGTACGATGA
The DNA here is from genome assembly GCA_013334565.1 of Chlorobiaceae bacterium. Lineage (GTDB taxonomy): Bacteria > Bacteroidota > Chlorobiia > Chlorobiales > Chlorobiaceae > Chlorobium. The sequence goes on along the minus strand of JAAXXI010000018.1, from coordinate 17,410 downwards.
AATGGTGCTGGTCAAGGACATCGACATTTTTTCCATGTGCGAGCACCATATGCTTCCCTTTTTCGGAAAAGCACATGTCGCGTACATCCCCGACGGAAAAATCGTCGGCCTTTCGAAACTTGCGAGAGTGGTGGAAGTGTTTGCAAGAAGGCTGCAGGTACAGGAACGGCTGACGCAGCAGATCAGGGACGCCATAGAGCATGTGCTGCGCCCGAAAGGGGTCGGTGTGGTTATCGAGGCACGCCACATGTGCATGGTGATGCGCGGCGTCGAAAAGCTCAATTCAGTGACCACGACCTCGGCCATGTCCGGACAGTTCATCGCCTCCCAGTCGACAAGGAACGAGTTCCTCCGGCTGATCCGCCACTGAGCCATTCTTTCGGGAACCTGCCCCGGATCATGCCGGGGCGGTCCTTTATTCCTCCATCATTTTCAGCCATTCATCGACCAGCGCTTTCCCCTTCTCGACCGCTTCGGGAAGCAGTGCCGCATTTTCAGGGCTCAGCCCGATACCGAGCTCGAGGTTGCGCGGTGGAATGCCGATCAGCGCTATTTCTCGAGGCATCCTGTCGCTCAGCCTCGATAAGCCGATCAGTTCGCTGAACCCCATCTGATGGGATGACATCTTGCGATGGATGAATCCCGGAAGCTCGTCGTTCCTGTAGACGTAAACCCCGGAATCGTACTCGAGCGGGATCAGCGCGTCGAACACCAGAAGGGCGTCGCAGGACTGGATGTAATCGAGCAGGTAGATGCCCTGGGTTCCGCCGTCGATGCACTGGACGACATCCGGATAGTCGGTCGAGGACCGGAAAACTTTCACCGCCTCCACGCCGAAACCTTCGTCGCCATAGAGAAGGTTGCCGAGGCCGAGGATGTTGATACGGTTGTAGGTCACGGTAATAATGATTTCTGGTAAAAATACGATGCCCGTCGCGGGATTAACCCCTGCAACGGGCATCGATTCGAGCTGAAAAAACAGTGCCCTCAGCAAGGCATCACACCGGCTCCTCCTCGACCTTGTGCTTGTACCCTGTCACGATGGACGACGTCACGCTGGTGCGATCGACGATATCGTGGCGGAATACCGCGTAAAGGTGTACGACAAGGTAGAGCGGGAAAATCCATGCCATGAGGTGATGTGCGAAATGCAGGGTGTAGCTGCCCCCGAAAAGCGGGATCATCCAGCCGGTCAGCGCCGATGAAAATCCTCCCGGATTGTTCTCGCCGTACATCGCCAGACCGGAAAGGATCATGAAGCTCGACCCGCAGAAAATGAACACGAAATGAGCGAGCGCAGCTACCGGGTTGTGGCCGACGTAGTTAGGTTCATCCGAGCGGAGGAACAGATAGGACTCGACCTGTTCCCTGAACGGCTGCCCCCACCATGCGGGAGACCAAGGCCTGAATCCGCCGAACCGGCCGTACTTGTCGTTCCCGAAAAGAGCCCAGTACATGCGGAACAGGAAGTTCGCGATGAAAATGAATGCCACCGCGAAATGCGCGTAACGGAACCACGCCATCTGCTTGAACCATACCGCTTCTCCAAGAGGCGGGTTCAGGAGGGGTGCGGCAATGTAGACTCCCGTCAGGAGGAGGATCACCGTGCAGATGGCGTTTATCCAGTGATAAAGCCTGACCGGCAGCCTCCAGACGTAGATTTCTTCAATTATTCTGCCCATGAGTGACTCCGTTTAAACGATTTTTACCGAAGTGATCTCGTTGCCGTTCATGTCGAACACGTGCGAAGCGCAGGCCAGGCACGGGTCGAAAGAGTGCACGGTCCTGATGATCTCGAGCGGCTGCTCGGGATTGTGCATGGGCGTGCCTTTGAGAGCGGCTTCGTAAGCGCCGGAATTGCCGTTGCCATCCCTCGGGGAAGCGTTCCATGTCGAAGGCACGACAATCTGGTACTCCTTGATCGATTTGTTTTCGATGTGGACCCAGTGGCCAAGCGCACCCCTCGGAGCCTCGGTATAACCGAACCCCTTGCATTCCGACGGCCAGGTCGTGGGATCCCAGCGATCGCCGTTGAAGGTGCGGTAATCGCCGGTCTTGATGTTGGCGATGAGCTGGTCGTAGTAGTGGCGCATGAACCCTGCCGTCTGCAGGCACTCGATGCCTCTCGCAGCGGTACGGCCGAGCGTCGAGAAGAGCGCTTCGGGACCGACCTGGAGCTTGGAGAGTACCATGCCGACCGTATCCTTGATCATCGGGTCGCCCTTGGCATAGGCTACCAGCACGCGGGCGAGCGGACCGACTTCCATCGGATGGTTTTTCCAGCGCGGCGTTTTGAGCCAGCTGTACTTCTTGTCCGTATCGAGATGCTCGAACGGAGGTTTCGGGCCTGTGTATTTCGGTGTCGTTTCACCCTGCCACGGATGCAGCCCCTTGCCGTCACCTTTCGAATAGGTGTACCAGCTGTGGCTCACCTCTTCGGTGACCTGAGAAGCATCGCGCGGATCGACATCGATCACGGTCGAAAGGTCCTTGTTCAGGATTGCGCCCCTCGGCCAGAGCAGCGTCTTGTAATCCGAAAGCGAGGTTTCCGGGAAATCGCCGTAGGTGAGGTAATTGCCCAGGCCGCCGCCGTAGAGCCAGCCCTTGTAGTAACCGGCGATCGCGATAAGGTCGGGAATATAGACCTGTTCGATGAAGGTATTCGTTTCGTCGATAATCTTCTTGATCATCGCGAGCCGCTCGATATTGATCGCTGTGTCGCTGTTCGGATCGATAGCGCAGGCCATGCCGCCGACAAGGTAGTTCGGGTGCGGGTTCTTGCCGCCGAAAATGGTCTGGATCTTCACGATCTCCTTCTGGAAATCGAGTGCTTCGAGGTAGTGGGCAACGGCGATCAGGTTGACTTCCGGAGGAAGCTTGTAGGCTGGATGGCCCCAGTAGCCATTGGTGAAAATACCGAGCTGTCCGCTGTCGACGAAGCCGATGAGCTTTTTCTGGAGGTCCTTGAAGTACCCTACGGATGACTTCGGCCAGGAAGAAATGCTCTGCGCGATCGACGAAGCAAGCTGAGGATCGGCTTTCAGGGCGCTGACAACGTCAACCCAGTCGAGCGCATGCAGATGGTAGAAATGCACCAGGTGGTCCTGGGTCTGCTGCGTCGCGTTCATGAGGTTGCGGATAATGCGGGCATTGGGCGGAATGGTGATGCCGAGGGCGTCTTCGACGCACCTTACCGAGGCGAGGGCATGCACCGTCGTACAGACACCGCAGATACGCTCGGCAAAGGCCCATGCATCCCTGGGATCGCGTCCCCGGAGAATGAGCTCGATGCCGCGCCACATGGTGCCGCTGCTGAATGCATCTTCTATGACGTTGCTGTCGTTCAGTTTCGCTTCGATCCTGAGATGTCCCTCGATACGCGGAATAGGATCTACAACAATTTTTTTAGCCATGTGCTGACTCCCGGTTATGCATTAATCTTTATCGTGCTTCTCTTCCTTCGTCTTCTTCACCGCGGTCACGGCAGCGTGAGCTGCGGCACCAGCGGCAGCGGCGCCAACGGCGATCATGCCGATCTTGTCGGCGTTGCTGTCGCTTCCGAGGAACGGAACTTCAGCAAGCCTCTTGTAGAACGGGCCCCTGTCCCAGAAATTCGGTTCGGAACAGCCGATGCAGGGATGGCCTGAACCGATCGGGAAGCTCGTGCCTTCGTTCCACTGGATTTTCGAGCAGGAGTTATAGGTGGTCGGGCCTTTGCACCCCATCTTGTAGAGGCACCAGCCTTTCCTGGTTGCATCGTCGTCGAAGCTCCGGACAAACATACCGGCATCGAAAAATGCGCGTCTGTAGCATTTGTCGTGGATCCTCGTGTTGTAGAACGCTTTCGGGCGGCCAAACCTGTCGAGTTCGGGAAGGGTGCCGAAGGTATGGAAATGCGTGACGACACCGGTCATCACTTCAGATATCGGAGGACAACCAGGGACCTTGACGATCGGCTTGCCGGAAATGACCTCGTCGATCGGTTTCGCTCCGGAAGGGTTCGGATGAGCATTCTGCACGCACCCGAACGAAGCGCAGGCACCCCAGGCGATAACGGCTGCGGCATCGGCGGTCGTTTCGCGGATGATGTTCAGGAAGGAGTCGCCTCCGACCATGCAGTACACGCCGTCATCCTTTGTCGATACGTTTCCTTCGACGGCAACGATATACTTGCCCTTGAAATCCTTCATGATCTTCTTGCGCGCATCTTCGAGCTGATGGCCTGCAGCAGCGCTGAGGACGTCATCGTAGTCGAGTGAGATCATGTTGAAGAGAAGGTCCTCGATGGAGGGGTGGGAGGAACGGATGAACGATTCTGAACAGCAGGTGCATTCCTGTCCGTGGAGCCACAAAACCGGAGTTCTCGGCTTGTTTTCCATGGCATTGACAATGCTGGGGACCATTGAAGGCGAGAGGCCGAGATAGACCGAGGTAAGTGAACAGAACTTCAGGAAGTCCCGCCGGCTTACTCCCCTGGCCTTGAACAGATCGGCAAAGGTCTGGTTGCTTTGCATTAATACCTCCGTTTTGTAAAGGATCGGTTTATATGAAACACTGACAAGAGGGAATTTACGAAAATACAGGAATGCCCGGAAATGCGGCGTAATGCAATTACAGCATAGTTACTGCCAATTTAACAATTATTGAAGATATTTGCAACATAAAAAATCCCGTCATACCTGAGATATAACGGGATTTTAAGACTTTATGGCAACAATACCTAATCAGTGCATGGTCATACCATAGAGGGCCGAAGAATATTTCGCAAAATCGGACAATGGAGCGAAATAAAGGCCGAAATAGATGGTGACTGCCATGAGCGCCACCATGATGAGGCGGGCGGGCATGGAGAGCTCCATGGATTTTTCGCCTGACTGCGGTGATTCGCGCAGGAACATGTTGAGCGGGATCAGCATATAGTAGTAGAGCGAAATCACGCTGGTGAGAATACCGATAAGCGCGAGGACGATGTAGAGCGAACCCTTGTTCAGCATCGCGGCGAAGATCATCAGCTTGCCGATGAAACCCGCGGTAGGCGGAAGGCCGACAAGGGAGATGAGGAACACGGTCAGGGCGGCACCTGCGAGAGGCATCGACTTGCCGAGCCCGCGATAGTCGTCGAGGTTTTCGCTTCCGGTCTTGTTGGCGATGAGGATGACGACATAGAACGCGCCGAAGTTCATCAGGAAGTATGCGAGCAGGTAGAAAAGAGTCGCCTGCGTGCCGAGTTTGTCCATGACGATGATGCCAAGCAGGATGTAGCCGGCATGGGCGATCGAGGAATAGGCGAGAAGCCTTTTGACGTTTTTCTGCCAGAGGGCGACCACGTTGCCGTAGATCATAGAAGCCGCGGCGATGACGATCAGGAGCGAGTGCCAGTCGATGCCCACGATATCCTCGTACGGCTGGAGGCCGTGAGGCACCGAAACGAAGTAGTAGCGGACAAGCAGCGCGAAACCAGCGGCTTTCGAGGCGACCGACAGCAGGGCGGTGATCGGCGTCGGAGCGCCTTCGTAAACGTCAGGGCTCCAGAAGTGGAACGGTACTGCGCCGATCTTGTAGCCAAAGCCGGCGATAATCAGCAGCGTCGCCAGGATCATCACAAGGGGATCGTAACCGTGGGCGGCGAGCTCCGCGCTGATTCTGATCAGGTTCGTCTGCGCGGTCATGCCGTAGATGAGCGAAAAACCGTAAACCATGAGGCCGGAAGAAACGGCCCCGTAAACGAGGTACTTCAGCGCAGCTTCGGAGGACTGCAGATTGCGTTTGAAATATCCGGTGAGGATATAGGCCGAGAAGCTGACAAGCTCCATCGACAGGAAAATCATGAGCAGGTCGTTGGACGAAGCCATCATGATCATGCCGATGACCATGGCGACAACCAGCGCATAGTACTCGCCCATGCTCCGCACTTCTGAATCGAACTGCTCGTCTGCCATGGTGATGATGACCGTGAGCATGCCCGAGACGACGAAGAAGTACTTGAAGAAAAGGGCGAACTCGTCGAGGACGTACATCCCGAAAAAGAATTCACCCGCCGGCATCGAATGCTGGGGCACGATGAAGAAGAAACTTCCCGCAAGACCGGCAAGGGCCGTGATTGAAAGCAGATTGTTTTTCCTGCCTTTTGCCATAAGATCGATCACGATCAGGAGCATAAAGAGCACGGACAGGTATATCTCGGGCAGGAAATACCCGACGCTTGCATTGAGACTTGCTATGATAGCCTGAATTTCAGCACCTGATGGCAGCTCGAACATAATTCTCTTCGTTTATTCTTTTACCTCTCTCAATTCCGTTTAATTCATCGATGTCAGGACGACCGGGCTCAGCACGGTGACAAGCTTGTTGATGCTTGTCGTCAGGAGGCCGATCACCGGCATCGGGTAAATACCGAGGATAATGATGATCACTGCGAGCGGAACCAGCATGGCGAGTTCGCGGCCGTCGAGATCGAGCTTGCCTTTCCAGTCATGGAAGTGAATGTGCTCGTGCCCGTCGGACCCGACTTCGAGGTCATAGGCCGCATCGGGCTTCCTCGTGCCGAGGAACATCCTCTGCAGGGACCAGAGCAGGTATGCAGCACCGAAAACGATACCGAGCACGGATACGATGGCGATGTTGCGGGTCGTTTCGGAGCTGAACGCGCCGACGAAAACGAATGCTTCCGAAATGAAGCCGCTGAGGCCGGGAAGGCCGAGCGACGCGAACCAGGCGACGGTCACGATGCCGACATAGACGGGCATGTAGGACGCAAGGCCTCCGAACTTGTCGATCTGGCGGGTGTGGGCGCGATCATAGATGACGCCGACCAGAAGGAAGAGCATGGCGGTGATGGTGCCGTGGTTGAACATCTGGTAGAGGGCGCCGAGCATACCTTCGCTGTTGGCGGCGGAAAGGCCGAGCAGCACATAGCCCATGTGGCTGATGGAAGAGTAGGCGACCATTTTCTTGAGGTCCTGCTGGGCAAGCGCGCAGAAAGCCCCGTAAATGATATTGATGGCACCGAAGACACCGATCACGTAGAGCGACGCCTGGAACACTTCGGGAAACAGCGGGAAGTTGATCCTCATCATGCCGTATGTGCCGAGCTTCAGCAGGACACCTGCCAGAATGACCGAGATCGGGGTCGGAGCTTCGACGTGCGCGTCAGGCAGCCAGGTGTGGAACGGGAACATAGGGACCTTTATGGCGAAACCGACAAAGAGCACGATAAAGGCGACATAACGCCAGAAAACGTTGTTCGGGCCGAGGATGGCATCCTTGATATAGTTCTCCTGGCTTGCCATCGCGACAAGGCTGAAGGTATGGTTGTGGGTAACCGGGTCGATCACGCTGAAATAGAGGCCGATCATCACGAGCAGCATGAACACCGAACCGAACAGGGTGTAAAGGAAGAACTTGATCGCAGCGTATTCACGGTTCGGGCCACCCCACATGCCGATGAGGAAGTACATCGGAAGGAGCATGATTTCCCAGAACACATAGAACAGGAAGAAATCGAGCGCTACGAAACATCCCATCATCGCGGAAGCGAGCAGGTTGTAGAGGATGAAATACCCTTTGACCTGTTTCTGTATGGGCCAGCTCGAAAGCACGCCGATCGCGGAGATCAGCGCGGTGAGGATGACCATCGAGATGGAGATTCCGTCAACACCGAGGAAATACTCGATATTGAGCTTGCCGAAAGTGCCGAGATCGATGCTGATCCACGGCACACGCTCTATGAACTGGAACGATCCCGCGGGAGATCCTCCCGGAGCGGCGATAATTCCGGCCAATGAGGGATCGTAACCTCGCCAGATGACGATCGCAAGCACGATCTGCACAAGCGCCGCAACGAGCGAGACGACCCTGATCATCTGCTTTTGCGAAGATGGCACGGCAAGAATGATCAAACCGGCAATGATAGGCAGAAATACAATTAAACTCAGCATGTTCCCTGACTGTAGTTTTCAGATTAAATAATAAATCCCTCTTAGTAGATCAGTCTTGTGAAGTAATAGACGAAATACCCGAATACTGCCAGGAGCGCAAGAACGACATAGGTCTGCACCTTGCCTGTCTGGAGTTTGCGGAGCACCGCGCCGGTGGTGTTCACGAAAAATGCCGTGAAGTTCACAAGACCGTCAACGACATACTTGTCGAAGCTTCCGTTTGCGAAAGCGAAATTCCTTGTCATGATGGCGACGCCGTTCACGATGCCGTCGACAACCTTCGCATCGAACCAGGATAGCATTTTTGCCGTCATCATGGAGAACCTGATGACGGTGGCATCATACATTTCATCCCAGTACCACTTGTTGAACGAGAAGAGGTAGAGGGGCCTGATGGCGACCGATGTCCGTTCCGGATCGATGAACCTGAATGCATAGACGATAAGCGCGAGGCTGATGCCGATGACGACCATGATGCTCGAAATGATGATCGCGGTGTAGTGGGCCGCATGGGCTCCGTGCGCGAGTTCCATCTGCCTCTCGTCGGTGAAGACCGGCCCTTCGGCAGCTTCGGCATGTTCCCCTGCCGCTGCTGGTGCGGGAGCCGCAGTAGCGTCGGTCATGGTGGCGGATGCTCCGGTCTGAGCGGCTTCAGCCATGAGCGGAGCGGCTACCGGGGCCTCGGCTTTGGGATGTTCTGCACCATACCGGCCGACTACCGTCTGCGGGGTCTGGACCATGTGCATGAACCAGCCTTTGGCGCCATCGAGCGGATCGGGCGAGAAAACGGCGAAAACGGAGAGCGACGCAAGGATGACGAGCGGAGCGCGCATATTCCATGCAACCTCGTGGACACCGTGGTGTTCGTCATGGCCATGGCCGTGGTCGTCGTTGCCGTGCGCATCATGGCCGCCGTGCGCTGCATGTGCGTCGTGGCCGTGGTGCTCTTCGGCAGGCTTGAGATGGGTGCGGCTTTCACCGAAGAAGACGAGCCAGATCTGGCGTCCCATGTAGAAGGCCGTCATCATCGCCGAAAGGAACCCGAGAAAGGGAATGACATAGAATATTCCGCCTCCTTCGACGTGAGCGAAGCCGATGGCGCTTGCAAGGATTGCGTCCTTGCTCATGAAGCCGCTGGTGAGCGGAAGTCCTGCAAGGGCGAGCGTGGCGAACGTGAATGTCGCGAAGGTCCAGGGCATATGCTTGCGCAGGCCGCCCATCCAGCGCATGTCCTGCTCATGGTGCATGGCGTGGATGATCGCGCCGGAACCGAGGAAGAGGCATGCCTTGAAGAATGCATGGGTAAGCAGGTGGAAAAGCGCTGCGGAGTAGGCACCGACGCCGAGGCCGAGCACCATGTAGCCGAGCTGGGAAACCGTCGAATATGCCAGCACTCTCTTGATATCGTTCTGGGTGATGGCGATGGTTGCCGCCATGAACGCGGTCAGCGCGCCGCAGAAAGCGATCACATGCAGGGCATCCGGCGTGAGCAGCACGAAGATGCGGGCAACGAAGTAGACACCCGCAGCAACCATGGTGGCTGCATGGATAAGTGCCGACACCGGTGTCGGGCCTTCCATCGCGTCAGGAAGCCAGATGTGCAGCGGAAGCTGTGCCGATTTGCCGACGCAGCCCATGAAGAGCAGGATACCTGCAGCGGTGAGCCAGCCGTAGGACATGGTGAACTTCCCGGCTGCCAGATTTTCGAAGATCTCGCTGTAGCTGAACGTATGGAACTGGGAATAGAGGATCAGGATACCGAGCCACATGCCGATGTCGCCGACGCGGTTCGTGAGGAACGCTTTCTTCTGCGCGTCGGTTGCGCTCTGCTTCTCGAAGAAGAAGCCGATCAGCAGGTACGAGGAAAGGCCGACAAGCTCCCAGAAGATATAGATGGAGAAAAGGTTGTCCGAAAGCACGATGCCGAGCATCGAGAAGGTGAAAATGCCCAGATAGGCGAAGAAGCGCCCGTAGTGCTTGTCCCCGGCCATGTACCCGGTCGAGTAGAGGTGCACGAGGAAGCTGATGAGGGTAACCATCGCGAGCATGATGACCGTGATATTATCGATCAGGATGCCCATCTTGATTTTGAGCGGGCCGACGTTCGGAACGTTGCCGAAATCGATCCAGGTGAAATCCCATGCAAGTCTGAAAGCCGGATCGTAAGTCTGTACAACAACCGTCCAGAACATATAGAAGGATATTGCAAATGCGGTGCCCAGAATTCCCACCCCGACGAAATCGCCCCTTCTCGGCAGTCTTTTGTTAAAGAATATGAGAATGACGAACGAGAGCAGCGGCAGCAGCAGTACGACTATTGATAACTGAATTAAACTGTGCATGTTCTGATTGTGTTTACAAGAAAAAAATAAAATCCGTAGAGAGCGTTTTCGCCCGTTACTCTTTCATGGTATCGATGCTCGAGACGTCAACCGTCCTGAACAGTTTGAATATATTGATGACGATCGCCAGCGCGATGGCGGCTTCAGCAGCGGCAAGCACGATGACGAACAGGCTGAACATCACGCCGCCCATTCCTCCGTTGAATTTCGAAAAGGCCAGGAAATTGATGTTCGCCGCATTCAGGATAAGCTCGACCCCCATCAGGATCACGATGGCGTTTTTGCGCGTCATGACGGCGAAGAGCCCGAACGCGAGCAGAAAGGCCGAAATCGTCAGGTAGTGGTTGAGACCGATTGTTGTCAGGTATTCCATGATCTTTCTCTACTTATTTTTCGTTGTTTCCGGGCTTGTCGAACCGGGCGAGGAATGCCGCGCCGATAAGCGCTGCAAGCAGCAGGATCGAAGCCATTTCAAATGGAAGCACATATCCGGACATGGTTTCGAAACCGACCCGTTCGACGATGCTGCCCTGCAGAGGCGTTGTCGAGGGAATCCAGGAGTGGGTCGAATAGAAGGTGTACAGGATCGCGCCAAGAATGCCGACAAGAAGCACCGTGCCGGGAAGCATGTTCAGGACATCGGTTTTCAGCTCGGTCTGCATGATGCTGTTGGTGAACATCACACCGAAAAGCAGCAGCACCAGGATACCGCCGACGTAGACGACAACCTGGGTCACGGCGATGAAGTCGGCGCTCAGGAAGACATAGAGCGCCGCCGCGCCGAAAAAGGTGAAGAGCAGCGAGAATGCGGAGTAGATGACGTTCCGCGAAAAGACGACGAACGCGGCCGATATGACCGTGATTGCCGCAAAAAGGTAAAAGATGACTGTATACGCTGGATTACTCATGTCGTTAGAGGACTGTTGATATTGGTTCTCTTATTCTCCGCCGTTCTCTTCCGGGTTCCCTGCCGGTGCAGGTTTGGCCGCCGGTGCCGGCTTTGCTGCCGGAGCGCCCCGCTCTGCCGCGGCTTTCTTTTCCGCTGCAGCCTTCGCGGCAGCTTCGGCAGCCTTGCGTTTCTTCTCTTCTGCCTCGTCTCTGGTAAGATTGCCGAAGTGGTAGAGGAAGTTGCTGCGGTCGAACTCCGAGAAATCGCTGACCTCGGTGTGCACGAGGCACTCGGTCGGACAGACGGTTGTGCAGATGCCGCAGGTCATGCATTTTGCCACATCGATATCGAAAACAGGGATCCAGAACTTCTTCTGTTGCCCGTCGGAAGTCTTGCCGCACTCCGCGAAATCCTCGGGAAGCGTCTTGATGGTCTCCATGGTGATGCATGAAATGGGGCAGGCCCTCACGCACTGGCCGCATCCGATGCAGTCGCTGATATCGTTGTAAAGACGGTAACGGCCGATTTTCGGGGTCGGTATCGCTTCCCTCGGGTACTGGAGGGTGCAGAGACCGTCCACCTGGCTGAAATAGTCCTTTTCGGCAACGCCGGCGTCACCCTTGCGATGGATCGCATTGAAAAAGTGTTTCAGGGTGATGCCCATGCCGGTGGCAATCGTGACGGCACCGTTCTTTATGTTGCTGAAATACTCACTCATACTCTCTTCGTCTTTCCTGTTCGGGCTTTGACTTGTTGAATTTCGATTATGGCACGTAAATGACCCAGATTGCCGTCAGCACGAAACCGACGAAGGCGAACGGGGTGAGAACCTTCCAGCAGAGGTACATGAGCTGGTCGACCCTGAGACGGGGAAGCGTCCAGCGAAGCCACATCTGCACGAAGATGAAGAAAAACCCTTTCATGATGATCCAGAAGGCGCCCCACCAGGGACCGCTGGTCATGGTGTTGAGCTCGAGGCCGCCGATGTTCGGAAGCGGCGAGTTCCATCCGCCGAGGAATACGATCGACAGGATTGCGGAAACCATGAACATGCTGCCGTACTCCGCAAGGAAGAATACCGCGAACTTCATGCCGGTATATTCAGTGAAGAAGCCTGCGACGAGCTCCGATTCCGCTTCGGGAATATCGAACGGTGCGCGGTTGGTTTCGGCGAGAGAGGCGATGAAGTAGATGAGGAACGGGAGCCAGGCGATCGGGTTCTGGAAAAGGAAGAAATGCGCGAAACCGAAAGGACCGCTCTGCACCATCGTGATTTTCTGCATGTCGAGCGTGCCGGCCATCATCGCACCGCAGAGCAGCGCGAGCGAAGCGGGAATTTCATAGCTGACGATCTGCGCGACGCTGCGGACGGCGCCGTAGAGCGACCACTTGTTGTTCGAACCCCAGCCGGAAGCGAGAATGCCGACGACCTCGATGGAAACGATGCCGATGGCGTAGAAGAGGCCGACATTGAGGTTCGCGCCGATGAACGCCGGACTGAACGGAAGCACCGCGAATGCCAGGAAGGAGCCGACGAACATGATGCCAGGGCCGATGACAAAGAGGAACTTGTCGGCCACGGTGGGAACGATGTCTTCCTTCTGGATAAGCTTGAGGATATCCGCGAGGGTCTGCAGGATGCCCCAGAAACCGACCTCCATGGGACCGAGGCGGTCCTGCATGAAAGCGGAGATTTTCCGTTCGCCGTAAACGCCGTAGGTCAGCGCGTAAAGCGCGATGAATACCAGCGGGATCGCGGCGAGAATAACGAGGCCGACGGGAATGCCCATCGGGTTGAAACCTGTCAGCCAGTCGGACCAGGCATTGAGCGAATTACCCATAAGAAGCGGCATACTGTATTGCGATAATGCGGATAAACTCATCTGTCAACCTCCCCGAGAACGATGTCGATGCTGCCGATGATCGCGACAAGGTCGGGGATCAGCTGGCCTTTGGAAAGGTCCTTCATAGCCGAAAGGTTCACGAAACATGAGGAACGTGCCTTGCAGCGCAGCGGCTTGGTCGATTTTCCGTCGCTCATGATATAGAAACCGAGCTCGCCCCTCGGGTTTTCGGCACGGCCGTAAACTTCACCGGCTTTCGGCCTGATACGCTTGGGAATGGCCGCCCTCGGGTCGAAACCTTCGGACGAAGGCATCTTTTCGAGGCACTGCTCGATGATCTTGAGGCTCTCTTCCATTTCGAGTGCCCTGACGAGATGGCGCGACAGGCTGTCGCCGACATCTGAAAATTTGCCGTCCGGGACCGGGATGTCGAAATCGAGCTCAGGGTAGATCGAATAGGGATCGTTGCGCCTGAGGTCCCATTTGACGCCGGAGCCGCGAAGCATCGGGCCGGACCATCCGTAGTTGATGGCGACGTCGGCAGGCATGATGCCGATGCCTTTGGTCCTTTTCACGAAAATCTCGTTTTCGGTCAGGAGCTTGAAAAGCTCGCGGGTTTTCGGCCTGAAATAATCGACGAACTCTTTCAGCCTCTTCGGGAAATCCGCAGGGACGTCGTAGGCAAGCCCGCCGATCCAGATATAATTATAAAGCATTCGTGCGCCGGAAGTCCACTCGAGAAGGCCAAGGATATGTTCGCGGTCGCGAAAGCAGAAAAGGAAGGGAGTGAAAGCACCGAGGTCGATGGCGTAGGTGCCGATGGCAACCAGGTGCGATGCGATGCGGTTGAGCTCGGACACGATGACCCTGATGAACTCGACACGCCTCGGAATTTCGACATCGAGCAGCTTTTCGACAGCCACGCAGAACGCGAATTCGCTGTTCATGCCTGCAAGGTAATCCATCCTGTCGGTATAGGGGACGATGCCCGGATAATCGACATTTTCACAATGTTTCTCGAAACACCGGTGGAGGTAGCCGAGATAAGGTTCAGCTTCGGTGACGACTTCACCGTCGGTCAGGCACTCGAGCTTGAGAACGCCGTGCGTCGAGGGATGCTGGGGACCCATGGCAAGGAGCATCTGCTCGGTCGCGAGGTCCTTTTCAAGAACAACAACATTGCTGCTTTTCCGGGTTACCCGTATCGAACCCTGTCCAGCTTTATCTAATTCCTGCATACTTGAGCTGCTTTAATCTATTGTAAACCCTTCCGACTGTCAGTAAGGCACCTTCACGCCGTGATAGGACTCCTGCACCTTGTAATCCTTGAGAAGCGGGAACCCTTCCCAGTCGTCTGGACAGAGGATCCTCCTCATGTCGGGATGGCCGGTGAAGGTCATTCCATACATGTCGTAAGCCTCGCGCTCGTGCCAGTTGGCGGTATGCCACACACAGGCGACGCTCGGAATGGAACCTCCGGTGCGTGAACATTTCAGCTTGACGGCAATCCTGTGGTTGAGCACGCCGAGCGACTCGAGATTGCAGACGATGCCGACTTTCTCTTCCGCCGGATAGTCAACACCCGAGAGGCAGGCCATGTAGTTGAACTTGAGCTTTGGATGGTCACGCATGAACAGCGCGATCTTCTGCCACTGGGAGAGATCGAGGACCTCGAAAAACGGCATGGTTTCGTTCGGGTCGAAAGCCGAAACGGCATCGCCGAATTTTTCATGGATGATCGCCCATGCATCGGCGCTTTGCGCTACATGCTGCGAATATACCGTCCCTTCTTCCATTTCCTTCTGAACCTTTTGTTGATTATGCCCCGGCGACCTTGCGCTCACGGCGGATTACCATGCCGGGATCGACACTTTTTTCTGCAAGTTTTTTCAGCGCATCGGCACGCGAAATACCGATCTGCTCCATCCTGATAAGCTCCTGGACCTTCATGAGGCCCCCGATGAGCGATTCCGGCCTCGGCGGGCAGCCCGGAACATAAACGTCAACAGGGATGATGCGGTCAACGCCCTTGAGCACATGATAACCATGCTCCCAGTAAGGGCCTCCGCAGTTCGAACAGCTTCCCATGGAGAGCACGTAACGAGGCTCAGGCATCTGCTCGTAAAGCTTGACGACCCTTTCGGCCATCTTCATGGTGACCGTTCCAGCGACGATCATGAGGTCGGACTGGCGGGGCGACGAACGCGGAAAAATACCGAAACGCTCGAGGTCGTAGTTGGATGCGTTGGTTGCCATCATTTCGATAGCGCAGCATGCCAGACCGAAACCCATCGGCCAGAGGGACGAGAGACGGGCCCAGTTGAGAACATTGTCAACCGATGTCACCAGCACATTATGCCTGGATATGGAGGCATCAAGTAAACCCATAACGTCTTAGTAAAGAATGATGAATATTAAAACCCGCCCTGCTCGCCTGTCTTTTCACCAGGCATCTCCGGCATTTTCGGGATGTTCGGGGTCGGCCTGACCCAGTCAAGGTCACCCTTGACCCAGGCGTAGACAAGTCCGAGGATGAGGATGCCCGCAAACACGAGGGCCTCGACGAGGGCGAACTGCCCAAGCTGCCTGAAAATGGTTGCCCAGGGGAAAAGGAAGACAACTTCGACGTCGAAAATGATAAAAATCAGAGCGACCACATAGAACCTGATATTGAACTTCACCCATGCGGTACCGACCGCGGTCTCGCCGCACTCGTAGGTAGAATTTTTTTCCGGGTTGGGGCGGCTGGGGCGCAGAAGACGGGCGGTAAGAAAACCTCCTACAACGAATACAACTCCAAGGAGGAGAAATGCGAATACGTTGCCAAAATTGCTCAGGGTTTGATCCATGTGATGCAAGTTGAGTTAATCCCGGCCTGTCGGCACATCTTGACGTTTCCAAAATGGAAATGCCGGTTCAGGTGCGCAAATATAAGAAAAAAATCTTTCCGGAACAGAAATAAATTACCTTTTTCCACTCAGGAACGACTCAGGCAAAACAAACACAAAACCTTAAACATTCAGACGATAAAAGAACGCAACCTCAATACGGATAACTATTCCGCATCCTTTTCATAAAACCGGAAACCGAAACGCCTGAAAAGCTTGAGCAGCAGGAAGACGACCAGAACGGAGAGCAGGAGGACTGCCGCCTGGGCAACCAGCCAGGAACCGGTAAGCACGAAAAGGATCGGACCGAGCACGGCAATGAACAGTATCCAGACGATCGGCGTCCAGGCAACCCCGAGGATATAGGGCAGGCCGTTTTTCATGAACCGCTTTTTCTCTTCGCTGTCTTTAAAGAGTTTCATATGGCTTCAGCTGAAAAAAAGGCTTCCTATCTGTTCCGCCATGGGGGCATCGAGCGTCTTGAGTATCTCGTATTCCCTTTTCAGGCTTTTCATATCTCCCTTTGAAAGATAATACATTGCAATTTTGCAATGGGGCTCGGCATTGTCAGGGTCAAGCTCCAGTGCCTTGTCGAAAGCCTGTTTCGCCTGTTCGAATTCGCAGAGGTCCAGATGCACGTCGCCAAGCACACAGTAAAGATCGGCACAGGAAGGATCGATTGCAAGCCCTTTCTCGATCGTCTTTCTTGCCGCCTCGTCCTTGCCGAGGGTGTGCTGCACGAACCCGAGGTACCTGTATGCATCGACATGGCCTGGATCGAGCACGATCACCCTGAGGAAATCGCTTCCGGCCTTGCGGTAGTTGTTCAGGGAAAGGTTTGCGACCGCCCGTGCGTAAAACGACGCAGCATCCCTCGGAGCGGAAGCTATCGTGCGGTCGAGAAGTTCCACGGCCTCGCCGTAGCGCTGGGCGGCAATGAGGTTCAGCGCGGTTTGATGCGGCTTTTCACAATTTTCTCCAGCCTGCGGATGCGCGTCATTTTTCCGTTCCGCTGCACAGTGATAGTCGCTCATGGGCAGAAAAGCTTTTACGGTTTACGTTCCAGTGATTCAAGGGAGGCCTGAAGGTTCGCAAACGCCCTGACCTCTTCGATGACCCTTGCGGTCAGCCACCTTCCGAATTCGGGAGCGTCGTTGATACACCTGACATACTGAGCGACAGGAAACCCCGCCTCGTCGAGCATTTTCCTGGAGTCGTGCTCGGTTTCGCTGTTGTCGGCAAAAAAGCCGAAGGGGAACATGACCACGCCCTGGTATCCCTCTTTTTTAAAAGCTTCGAGGGATTTCCCGACCGTCTCTTCCATCCACGTCCCTCCCCTCGAATGGTTGATGCAACCGAGGCGGACATCGAGAAAGATGTTGTCCGGACGCTCCATGATCTTCTGCTTCATCAGCCTGAAAAACTCGAGTGTTTCATCAAGGCCGGTGAACACCTTCGGCGGATTACCCGCCCTGTCCCTGACGAGCGTTCCGTGGATGACAAGCACCAG
>JAAXXI010000077.1 GCA_013334565.1 Chlorobiaceae bacterium | reverse complement strand
TTTCCCTCCGGTTTCCTGTCTCCGCACGGTCTGGTCTATGCGCTGAAATGGGACAGGCGCTCTCCGTATTCGATACGCTATGAAGACGGCGTATACCTGCTTACGCATAGGGATGAAGTGATATTCCGCATAGAATTTCTCGAGAGGCCGAAATATTATGGTCTGAAGACCTCCGACGGAGTTAGGTTGAATACTCTCGCTCTCTATACCCGTGACGGCGCTATTCTCGTGCCTTACAGCAACGAGTGCGCTTTCAAGGAAAAAGGCCGTGACTGCAAATTCTGCAATATCAATGCGACAAAGAACACTTACGGAGAGATCGAAGGGATCGGATGGAAATACCCGCACCAGATAGGCGAGGCTGTCGCAGCCGCATACCGCGAGGACGGCGCGCGACATATCACCCTGACAGGTGGTTTCGTGGCCGAAAGGAGGGAAGTGGAATACTATCTCGATGTCGCTGATTCCATCAGGGAACATACCGGCCTGGACGATTTCAACGGAACAGCCGTGATCGGTGCGCCGCTGGACCTCGGCATCATCGACCAGTACAAGGAAGCCGGTTTCCGCACTATCGCGACAAACATCGAGATCTGGGACAAATACATGTTCAGGGCGATATGCCCGGGCAAGGCCATCGAGTCCGGAGGATGGGAGCACTGGGTGAGAACACTGGAATACGAGGCGGAAGTTTTCGGGAGAGGGAAAGTGCGCTCGAATATCGTCGCCGGTATCGAACCCAAGGATTCGACGCTCGAAGGCATAGAATACCTTGCGTCGAAAGGAGTCATCTGCTTCGCCACGAGCTGGAATCCCAATCCCGGTTCCGAATTTGAAGGGCACCGTTCTCCGGAGCCGGAATGGCATCTCGACCTGTATAAAAAAATCACAGGCATTTATCGGAAGCACGGGTTTACCTTCGACGAAATTTACGACTGCTACGCGGCACCGATCACCATCATTCATGACATCTACAGGATCGAGGATGAAACCCTGCCGGTCTTTTCCGAAAAGTCGGCAAAGGCAGAGGCTGTATGACATACCTGTTACATGACCGCAAAAGCTGATCGTATGGGAAAAGTACTGCTTGTGACCGGCGGAGCAACAGGCATAGGCGCCGCCACAGCCCGTCTCGCGGCTGGCAGGGGTTATGATATTGCCATCAATTACCGGACTAAGGAACGAGAAGCTGGAAACCTGGTGGCGGAGCTCAGGCAAATCGGTGCGAATGCTGTTGCCGTGCAGGCGGACATATCGGTGCCATCCGACATCGAACGCCTTTACAGGGAGGTCGATGAACAGCTCGGACCGGTTTCCGCCGTGGTCAACAGCGCCGGGATCGGCACCTTGCCGACAAGGGTGGACGAAACCGATGCCATGGTGCTCGACCGGCTTTTCAAAACCAATGTCTTTGGGCTTGTCCTGTCGTCGCGTGAAGCCGTACGCCGGATGTCATACTTTCATGGAGGGAAGGGCGGTGTCATCGTCAATGTGTCGTCGATGGCATCGACCATCGGGGGCCGGCCCGGAGCAAGCCTTTACGCCGCCTCCAAAGGGGCGGTTGACGCTTTCACCAAGGGGCTTGCCAGGGAAGTTGCAGCCGAAGGAATACGTGCGGTTTCGGTGCGTCCCGGTTTTACCATAACGGAAATGACGTCAGGTTACGTTGCCGACTCGAGACGCCTGGATTACATAGCGTCCACTATTCCCATGGGACGGGTCGGAGCGGTGGACGAGGTGGCAAAACCGATTGTCTGGCTGCTTTCGGAAGAAGCCTCGTTCGTTTCCGGAGCGTTGTTCGACATCTCGGGTGGAGGGTTCAGGATCGGGTAATTTTTCGTGCATTTCAACCGGAAGTGAAGCGGGGGACCTGTTCCGGAAACTTGATAAAGACTTGCCATACAAGGAACAAGACATTATAAAGGAAGCAGTGTGATGAACGATAAAAGAGGTAAGCATATAGCGATATACGGCAAGGGAGGGATCGGGAAATCCACGACGACCTCGAATATCAGTGCGGCCCTTGCCGAAGCAGGGTATAGGGTGATCCAGGTTGGCTGCGACCCGAAGAGCGATTCGACGACCATACTCAGGGGTGGCAATGACCTGCCAACCGTGCTCGATACCTTGCGGGAACAGAGCAAAGTGAGAATAGAAGACATCTCTGCCGTTGGTTTCGGAGGGGTTCTCTGTATCGAGGCAGGCGGTCCGGTTCCCGGAGTAGGCTGCGCCGGTCGGGGCATCAATGCGGCGGTCGAACTGCTGCACGATCTCAAGGTATTCGAAGAGCACAAACCGGATTTCGTGCTTTACGATGTGCTCGGCGACGTCGTTTGCGGCGGCTTTGCCGTTCCGATCCGCGACGGCATAGCAGAGCGGGCCTTTGTGGTGACTTCGTCTGATTTCATGGCGGTTTTTGCTGCCAACAACCTTTTCAAGGCCATAAACAAATATGCGCCGTCAGGCGGAGCAAGACTGGGCGGTGTTATTGCCAACAGCATACAGGCGAATTACTCCCGGCCGCTGATCGACGATTTCGCTTCTCATGCAGGCGTCCCGGTTGTCGGCTACGTTCCCCGCTCGATGGTCGTCGCCCAGAGCGAACTGTACGGCAAAACCGTGATCGAGGCTTACCCCGATTCGGAACAGGCCGGAGTGTACCGGAAACTTGCCAGCTGCATCGATGCAAACTCGGAGTCGGTTATCCCCAGACCGTTGAACGGTCCTGAGCTCAAAAAATGGGCTCGTACATGGGGCGACAGGATTTTCCAGGCGGAGAGCGGTGTCGTGCAACATATGGAATCAATCTGAATCTGCCGGATAAAGGAATATTCATGAGTTACCTGAGATCGAAGTCTCCCAGGGCAAGGGAGAAGCGCCTCGATGCGCTGAGCGCCTGGCAGGGAAGCGCCGATGCGGTGGCAAGGGAATTGTCGGGCGAAGAGGTTGTTCAGCGCATCCGAACCTTTTCCCAGAGCTCAAATGACGATCTTGTCATGGCCTTGCGCCTTCTTGCAGGAATCGCCGGAAGTGTCGTCGTCGTCCATGCGCCGAGGGGCTGCGCAGCCGCCGGACTCAATCACAGGATCGAACAGGGGGACGGACGGTGGATCGTCACCAACCTTGATGAAAGGGATACCATCATGGGAGCGGACAGGAAGCTCCGGATGGCTGTAACCGATGCAGTCCGGCGTTACAGGCCGGAAGTTGTCTTCGTGCTGTCAGGTCCGGTCGCGGCGATAAACAACGATGATGTCCAGTCGGTTGCACTGGAACTCGAAGACGAACTCGGGGTTAAAGTAGTTCCTGTGTTCACGACCGGTTTCGTTTCCCGGAATGCGGTGACAGGGTTCGATATAGCCCAGCATGCTCTCATGAAGCACTTGGGTAGCCTGGTGCATGGGCATTCGGAAGGCAATGTCGTGAACCTGCTCTCGCTCGGCGAGCATCAGGCCGACAGGATGGAAGCAGTAAGACTTCTCGGCTTGCTCGGTGTGGAGGTGAACGTGCTGCCGGACGGTGCGTCGGCAGAAAATTTCCGTCGTGCTGCAGGAGCGAGGCTTTCGATTTCACTCGATCACGATACCACCGGATACCTTGCCGAAATCCTCCGGGAGGAGTATGGCGTGCCTCATCTCGAAGTGCCGAGGCCGGTCGGTGAAGGTGCGGCAGGACAATGGCTCATTTCTGCCGGCAAAGCCCTTGGCCGTGAAGCGGAAGCCCTCCGGGCCCATGAAGAGGAATCCCGGAAAGCCATCGATGCCTTCGGATCGTTTTCATTGAAGGGGCTTCGTATCTATTTATCTCTCTCACCGGCTAAAGCCGCTGCGCTTTCCGGTTTCGTCGAAGATCATGGAGGAGAAGTTGCCGGCATCACGGTAACCTATCTTGACCGTCTGCACCGTCCTTACCTCGATACGCTTGCACGTCGAAATCCGCAGTTGAAGGTTCATGTCGCCGACGGACAGCCTTTCGAAGAATTGAATATCGTGAACCGGATCGGACCGGACCTTTACATAGGCGACAGCGCCCATATTGCACAGGTCGCCAGACTGGGATATCCGGTGGTTTCAACAGAACGTTTACCCAGTCTCGGTTACAGGGGGCTGGCACTGCTGGCAGTCCGGATCGGGGCGGCACTGAAGAACCGAACCTTTTTCGACGCCCTTGCTTTTGCGGGTACCCCGTACCGCGAAGCATGGTACCGGCGCAGTCCGCACTGGCATATCAAGAAGGAAGTGAAATAGCATGTCGCAACATATCGCCGAAACAAGAAATTCATGTGCACTGCATGGCGCCCTGCAGCTTATCGACGCCATCCGGGGAGTGGTTCCGGTCATCCACAGCAATGCGGGCTGCGGTATGCAACATTTCCTTGGGATAAACAGGCAGGGGAACAACAGTGGTCCATACGGTTCACCTCCTGTTTCAAGCAGCAATATCAGTGAAAAGCATGTGGTGTTCGGCGGTAGTTCCCGTTTGAGAGAGCAATTGAAGAATACGGTCAAGGTTGTCGACGGAGAACTCTATTTCATTGTAACCGGATGCTCGACCGAAATGGTAGGTGATGATATTCCCGCCATGGCGAAGGAAGGGCGTGAACAGTCGTTCCCGGTCATCTATGCCAATACGCCGGGTTTTCGCGGTGATGTTCATCATGGCTACCAGCTCGCATTGAAGGCCCTCGTCGAACAGTTACCCGGGCTGGAGGGTGAAAAGCGGTCAAAAAAAGAGCGGCGGGTGAACGTATTCGGCATCCTTCCCGGACAGGACCCTTTCTGGAGGGGTAACCTCGAGGAACTCGGTCGGCTTCTCGAAGGGATCGGGCTCGAGGTGAACCTGTTGCCCGGAGAGGAGCTCGGTGTGGAAGCCTGGCGCAGGGTTCCGGAAGCTTCTCTCAATATTGCCGTTTCTGCCTGGGGGGAACCGGCGGCGAAGCTTCTCGATGAACGTTACGGTACGCCTTCGCTTTTTCTCGAAGCACTGCCTGTTGGTCATGCGGCAGGCAATTTACT
Organism: Chlorobiaceae bacterium; assembly: GCA_013334565.1. Classification (GTDB taxonomy): domain Bacteria; phylum Bacteroidota; class Chlorobiia; order Chlorobiales; family Chlorobiaceae; genus Chlorobium. The sequence goes on along the minus strand of JAAXXI010000077.1, from coordinate 2,675 downwards.
CCGCTCCCTTGCTGAACTGTTCAGGCTGGATGCAGAAAAATCCGACCGGTTCATTGCTGCCGAAGACACAAGGTTGAGACGCAGGCTGGCAGAGCTTTCCGATCTCTATTTCCAGGCAGGTCTTCAGCAGAGTTTTGCACTCGTGGGCGAAAGCGCAGCTGTTGCAGGAATTGCAGAGTTCCTGACCGGGACGCTCGGGCTGTTGCCTGGACTGCTTGCGGTTACCGATCCCTTGCCGGAAGATACAAGCGAAACGCTGATGCAATCGCTTTCGGGCTATCAGGACGAATTCGGCGCTCAAGTAGTCTTCAGCGAAGACAGTGCCCGGATTGCGGATGCGATCATCGAAAGCAAGGCGGGGATCGTGCTTGGCAGCGAGTTTGAACGGCCGGCTGCTGAAGAGCTCGATGCCGTTTTCCTGCCCGTTTCCTTCCCTCTCGGCCGGAAGGTAGTCATTGAGCGGGGTTATGCCGGATACCGGGGCGCTTCGGCATTCCTCGAAGACCTTTTCAGCGCCCGGCTTTCCGGTAAAACATAACGAAACAAACAAGGAGAAGTTCTGTCATGAGCAATATCGAAACACTTGAAGCAATACATGGATACATTCGCGCAACACGCTATGCCACCCTGATTTATGTGAGGGAGGACCTGAATCCGATTGCCCGCGAGATAGGAAGTTACATCTTCGATGGCGGCAACCTTTATTTTTCCACAGGCAGGGAATCGGCGAAGGTCAGGGAAATCACCGTTCACCCAGGGATCTCCATTTATTTCAAACAGGATGGCCAATCGCTCGAAGCATGGAAAAGCGTCCTGCTCATCGGCATCGCCTCGGAACTGCAGTCAGGCAATGACGAATATACTCGCGTGGTTTCACTGATTTCGGAAAAAAGCCCCCGTTTCCGGCAGCGTGCGGAAAGCGGAGAGCTCTCCTCTGCAGTGATTTACCGTGTCACACCAGGAGAATTCCACTATCTCGACTACAGCCGGAACAATGTCCCGGAAAAAATTTCCGTCGATTGAAGAAGCTGAGGCTGTTTTTCACCACCGAGAGAAGAGGGATTGGAAATGTCAGGTTTCGGGATCGTAACGTCACATGTCAGGAAAAACGCCCTTGTCTACTCGGCAGGTATCGGCATGGTCGCGGGGAGCAGCGTTCTTTCAGCGCAGATCCCCCGGCTGCTTGGCGTGGCGACGGATCAGTTGCGAAGTGCGAAACCGGAACTCGCTGAAATCGGCTTCATTGCCTGCATGATCCTGTTCTTCGGCGTGCTGAGGGTCTTCACCGGATGGGCGGGGAGGGTACTCGTGCATATGAAGGGACGGGAACTGACCTATGTGCTGAGAAAGAACATGTTCGAAAAATGGTGTGCCATGAAGCCCGCATATTATCATCATAACAGTACCGGAGATCTCATATCCCGTGCATTGAGCGATGTCGATATTGTCGGGGATCTTGTGACCCTCGGGTTCAACATGAGTATCAGCGGTCTTGCGCTGCTGTTCGGGTCGCTCTACCTCATGGCTGCGCATACCGGCTGGCTGATGACGTTTGCAGCCCTCGGGCCGCTGTTTTTCGTCCCTTTTCTTGTGCACAGAATCGGTCCGGCCATAAGGCGACAGTCGCACCGGGCGCAGGAAGCGTTAGGCGCAATGTCAAGGATTCTTGAGGAAACGGTCGATGGAATAAGGGTCGTCAAGGCATTCGGGCAGGCAGAGGTGTTTGCGCAGCGTTTCGTTGAACGGGTTGAAGAAATTGTCCGGGAAAAAAGAGAGTTGGCAAGGCTGACAGCGCTGTTTTCCTCACTTGTTCCGTTGATGGTGAACCTCGGATTTATTTTCACCATCAGTTTAGGCACCTTCCTTGTTACCCGGGAGCTGATTTCCCTTGGCGATTTCGTCGCAATGACCCTCTATGTCGCCCTTCTGCGGATGCCCCTCGAGCAGTTGGGAATTGTCGTGAATATCGTGCAACGGGCCATTCCTTCACTTCAGCGCATCTCCTGCATGATCGGAACAGCTCCGCAAAGCGACCTCCGGCATGGTTTTTCCGGGAGTAAGCCTGCCGAAGGGGTGCTTGAAGTGAGAGGACTTTCATTTCGTTATACTGACAACGGCCGGGAAGTGCTGAGAGGTATATCATTCACACTTGCTCCTGGGGAGATGATCGGAGTCGTCGGTGCCGTAGGCAGTGGCAAATCCACCATCGCCGATCTGCTGCTCAGGCTATATGATCCGCCCTCGGGCACCATATTCATCGATGGACTGGACATTCTCGACTATTCTCTTGAAAAGATAAGGCAGGGATTTGCATATGTGCCGCAGGACGGTTTTCTGTTTACCGGCACGGTACTTGAAAATATCGCGTTTACGGATGAGCATCCCGACAGGTTGCGAGCTGAACATGCCGCAGCACTGGCGGCCGTTCACGACAGTATCCTTCATTTTCCGGATGGTTATGAAACCGAAATAGGCGAACGGGGGGTCAAACTGTCAGGAGGTCAGAAACAGCGCATTTCCATTGCCCGGATGCTTTACAAAAACGCCCCATTCCAGATCATGGACGATTCAATGAGCGCCGTCGATGTTTCGACGGAACGGAACATCCTCGACAATCTTCTGCAAATGCAGCAGGATGGGAGCAGGACGGCCACCATCATTATTTCGCATCGTCT
>JAAXXI010000017.1 GCA_013334565.1 Chlorobiaceae bacterium | reverse complement strand
TTAACCGGTTCAGAAAGCTGCTGGTTAGATTTGAAAAGCTTTTAGTGAGATACGAGGCCTTGCTATACATGGCTGCCGCAATTATCGCTTTCAGGAAAACTGGCATTATTTACGAATAAACTCTAAGGCTTGCTCGTCAATCTGAAAAACTCGAGCATGCGGGTAAAAAAGCCTCCGAAAAAGTGAAGCACGTTATTGAAAGCCTGCTCGATGCGGAAAAACGCTTCATGGACATCCCCCCCGGTGAAATGCACATATGCCGCATACAGCACCAGTACCGCAACCGCTGTCATGGCCAGCTTCAACAGCTTTTTCAGTGACGAGAAAATCACCATGAGCGCGACAATAATGGCAATGACGAAGAGTACCGGATGGGCGATAAGGTAATTGACGGCATTCTCCATTCCACTCCTCCCTTTTTATAGGTATTCCTGTAAAATCCCCGCTACCTTCTTAGACGGAAAACTGTGCCCGAGCCTGGCTCTCGCAGCGAGAAGCCCCTGCCGTATCCCGGCAGAACGGTCAGGATCATCGAGAATAGCGGAAGCTTTTTCGAATATCTTTTCTGCTCGGACGTCATCCTGCAGCAGTTCGGGCACAAGCTGTTCGCTGCTTTGAAGCCCTTTCGAAACGATATTGGCAAGCGATATATTTTTTACTTTCGCCACCCTTCGGGCTATCTGGTAATTCAGCCGGCCGGTCCGGTAAACGACAATCATCGGAACCCCGAAACAGAGGGCTTCCAGCGTCGCCGTGCCGGAGGTAATCACTGCCAGGTCGCTGTTCTGCATGACTTCATAAGCCGAACACTCTATTATGGAAAGTTCGGGATATTCCGAGAGTATCCCGAAACACTCTTCCGGCAGGTTCGGAGCCCGGCCGAGAAGGAACACAACCCTGTACCTGCTGTTCAGAAGGCGTGCCGCTTCCAGCATTTCCCTGAAAAGACAGGCGAGCTCCTGACGCCGGCTGCCAGGTAGAAGTCCGATGAGCTTCGTTCCGGAACCGATACCGTTTGTTTCCCTGAAAACTGCGGATGAAGGGATGGATATCTTCGAAAGCTGTTCGACAACCGGATGGCCGACAAAATCAACTTCCATGCCATGACGGCGGTAAAAATCGACCTCGAAATCGAAAATGACCATCAATCTGTCGATATCGCGCCGGATCGCATTCACCCGCCTCTCCCGCCATGCCCAGACCTGCGGAGAGACATAGAAAATAACGGGGATACCCAGCTTCCTGAAAAAAGCGGCCATCATGAGGTTCAGGCCGGGATAGTCAACAAGGAAAGCCGCGTCGGGTTTTTCAGTGCGCACGGCCTTTTTGACTTCCCTGATGACCCGCTTCAGGAAAATGGCATGCTTCAGCACATCGACAAAACCCATGATGCTCATCTGCCGGGTATCGTACATCAGTTCTGCACCGAGTGCACGCAACCTGTCGCCGCCGATTCCGAAAATCCGGATATCCGGCCTCTTTTCAAGCAGTTCTCTGATTGCGTCTGCGGCATGCATATCTCCGGATACCTCGCCGGCAAGCACAAAAAGCTTCTTGGTCATTAAAACGTTATAACAATTGTTTGAACGGCAGGGAAACACTATTTTTTCTTATTTTTTGACGACTAAGGTCTGCCCTGCCCGGGCCAGGCTCTCATTATATCAAAATCACTGCAGAATGCAAGTTAAATTCGGAACTGACGGCTGGCGTGCGATCATAGCTAAAGATTATACATTTGACAACCTGAAACTTGCGGCTCTGGCTTCAGCCAGATACTTCCTCGAACAACAGGACCATGCGAAAGGCGTCTGTATCGGGTACGATACGCGCTTCATGTCAAAAGAGTTTGCCGAATACACTGCGGAAGTCTTTTCTTCCCAGGGGCTCAGGGTTTTTCTGTCGAACAGTTTCGCTTCGACACCCGCAGTTTCCCTGTTCACCAAATCGAAGCAGCTTGCGGGGGGCATCGTCATCACCGCATCCCATAATCCGGCGATTTACAACGGCTTCAAGGTCAAAGCCACCTACGGAGGGCCCGCACATCCCGAGGTCATTGCCGAAATAGAAAAAAACCTTCCGCTTGTCGATCCTGGAACGGTTATCACACCGGACAGAAAACTCATCGAAGAAGTGGACATGAAGGGCTTCTATGTCAGTTACCTGAAAAGCCATGTAGACCTGGAGCTTATCAGGGAGTCGAGGATAACGATCGCCCACAACGCCATGTACGGTGCGGGACAGGACATCATCACGCAGCTTTTCGACGAATCGATGGTCAGCTGTTACCACTGCAGCGTCAATCCGGGGTTCGGCGGCATCAATCCGGAACCCATACCGCAATACATCGAAGAGTTCGTCGAATTCTTCAGGGAGGTTGAGACCGATGTCGCCATCATCAATGACGGCGATGCGGACAGAATAGGCATGCTCGATGAAAACGGCGACTTTGTCGACTCGCACAAACTGTTTGCCATCATTCTGAAGGACCTCGTCGAAAACAGAAACATGCGGGGAGAAGTCGCCAAGACCTTCGCACTGACCGAAATCGTCGATAAAATCTGCAGGAAACACGGCCTTGTCATGCATGAACTGCCCATCGGGTTCAAGCATGTCAGCAAACTCATGACCACCAACGACATCCTTATCGGAGGAGAGGAATCTGGCGGTATCGGTATTACATCGTTCCTTCCCGAACGTGACGGTGTCTATACCGGACTTTTCGTTCTCGAAATGATGGCCCGCAGGCAGAAAACCCTGTCGCAGCTGGTCGGAGAACTTTACGAGGAATACGGGTTTTTCTGTTTCAACAGGCTCGACCTGCATGTCAGCGACGAGAAGAAACAGGCAATCATCGAAAAGGCATCGCAGGGCAGGCTTAAAAATATCGCAGGCTACGACGTTGTCAGATTCAACGACCTCGATGGCTACAAATACTCATTTGAAGGTGGGTGGATGCTCGTTCGCCCATCGGGCACGGAACCTGTCCTTCGCATATACTGCGAGGCGGACTCCTGGGAAAAGGTCCGGAAAGTCCTGAATTTTGCTGCCGGGCTTGCCTGAACGAACCGGGCTTTACCGGTGAAATTGAGTTTTTTTTAAAAAGAAGCGCAGGATTTGAAAAGAACCATCGTCAAATAGACGTTATCTCTCATGATGCATGCACGGATGTCACGAAAGGTTTTTTACTTTGCCGATGCTATGGAGAGGTCCGGTTTTGACCGGAAGCAGGAATGAAAACGAACGATTGCCGAATGCCAGGAACCGAAAAGACGAACGTATAATAAAAGAACCGGAAAAAAGTGACTTCAGCTGCACATCATGTTGGTGCCCTCTTGGGCAGCAATACGGGCATCGCTAAATCAGGTATGACATCACAGGAAGAATTTTTCAGGAATCTTGTTCTCGAGCATCAGGAAATGGTGGTCAATACCTGTTACCGCTTTGTCTTCAACCGTGAAGACGCGGAAGACCTTGCCCAGGATGTGTTTATGGAAGTGCACCGCTCCCTCGATCAGTTCAGGGAAGAAGCGAAACTCTCGACATGGATTTACAGGATCGCCGTCAGCAAGTCGCTCGATCACCTGCGACGCATGAAGAGGAAAAAAAGGTTCGGCACCTTGAAAAGGCTTATCGGCGCTGAAGATCCGTCTGAAGAGATCGCTGCTCCCTCATACGAAACGCCTGCCGAGGCACTGGCGGAAAAGGAGCGGTTTCGTATGCTGCAGAATGCGCTCGATACGCTCCCCGACAGCCAGAAAACAGCTTTCCTGCTCAGCAAACAGGAAGGTTACAGCAACCAGGAAATCGCGGATATTCTCAACACCTCGGTATCGGCAGTGGAATCTCTCGTTCACAGGGCAAAAAAAAATCTTCACGAAAAACTCCATGCATATTATTCGAACCGGTGATTTTTCAGGAAATACCAAAAGTTTTTACAAAACCTGTCGTCAAATGTTAAAAACCAGGAGCATTTAAATGAACAAGCGACACGATAACATTGAGGCAGAAGTAGCGAAAACCCTTGGCCTGCTTGATCATATCGAACCACTGGAAGTAACCCATCATTTCAGGGTAAGGATGATGCAGCATATCGAGCAGCAGCAATCCGCCCGGGGAATCAGAAATTTCAATACGGGGTGGGGTTACAACAGGTTCGACCTGAGGCTTGCGTTCATGGCCATTCTTATCATCATCAACCTTGCATCCGCACTGCTCGTCGTCAACCACAACAGCAACACCCAGGTAAAGCAGGGCATCAGCGAAGTGATGGACAATCAGGCTTATGACTATACCAGGTCGACTTACGCATATTATGACCAGACGGGAACTTTCCCATCGGACAGCGAAGCGAATGGCGGCCCGAACCAGTGAACGGAAACCTGTAATCTGAAAGAGTGGACAACATCAACCAACTGACAAAATAAAGAACAGAATTTTCGCGGGCTTCCCCGGCGTTGCCTTTTCCCGCGCAAACGGAACGGTTATATCATGAACTTCCTGACTTCCAAAAAATTCGTAACGATAGCACTTGTTCTTCTTGTAGTACTGAATGTCACCCTTCTCGGCGTGCTCTGGTGGCAGAACATGGAAAAAAGCGGCCATGTCACCGTAACGCGCCAGTTCAGCCGGCAGATATCGTTTTCAGGACCTGTCGCCCTCAGTGAATCTCAAACTGAAAGTTTCCAGAAGCTGCGCAAGGAACATTTCGACAAAGTACGCCCGGAACTGGAGGCAATTGACGACGAGAAAAAACAGATACTCTCCGAATCGTTCAAGGACAAACCCGATACGGCAAAAATCGCTTCCCTCGCCCAGGAGATCGGACGTCATCAGGCAGTCATGGAACGCGAGCTTGCCAACCATTTCCACGACCTCTCGCAACTCTGCTCTCCCGCACAGCGGGATTCTCTGAAGGCCTTCCTCGAGCATATCTCGCGACACAACCCACCGGCAAGAAGAGAGCGCTGGAACTTCTTCTCTCCATTCAGGTAAACGAGCGCGAAAAAAGAAGGCCTGGAAAAGTAACGAAAAAAGGCTGCCTGTCAGATTACCAGGCAGCCTTTTCTTTTTCCCTTGAGGTCTTCCCACCCTGCACTGACAGTGTTTACTCGCGATCGCGCAGGTTTCAACAGAAAGATCGGACAAAAAACTTCCTCATCCTGCAACCGGTCAATACAGCAGGGCTCTCTTCAGACACCCCCTTTTGTCAAATCAGCGGTTGCGCCCCAACCGTCCCTTCACTTTCTCCACAACCATACTGGCTTCATCCCGGAACATCAGGAGAGAAAGCAGAAAATAGAGAGCAAGGAACGAGCTTTTCAGCAAGGCGACAGAAACTCCGGAGCCCAATACCGGATCGAGTCCGTTCTCCGTCCAGGCAAGGATTATCCCCGCACCAAGCAGCATGCATAACTTCACCCAGTCATACTTCTGGGGATAGAATCTGAGGGAATACCATGCCATGGCAAGGCACATGACCAGGGTTCCGGCCACAATGGCGATAGCTGCCCCGTCCATACCCGAAAGAGGGATCAGAAGCCAGCAGCTGACGGCTGTGACGGCAGCTCCGGCAAAGGTGACGACGGGAAGACAGCGGGTATTGCCAGTTATGAGAATACCGGCGGAAAGATTGGTCGAAACCATGTCGAACACATAGCTCAGGAATATCCAGGGCAGAAAGCTCAGCCCGATCCAGTAACGGGGAGGAAGCAGGTAGAATTTACCGGCGAAGTGGAAACGGACGATGTCCGGAACGAAATAGGTTGCCGCAAGCGCAAGGAACATGACAAACAGGGAGGAAATATTCATCACATGCCTGAAGAGCCTTGGAGCATCGGGATCTTTTGCGTGCTGCAGGAAAAACGGCTGCCATGCGAAACGGAACACCTGGATGAAAAGCTGCAGGATAACCCCGAAAGCGGCTATCCTTCCGTAAATACCGACAATGTCCGACGCCTGGAAACCCTGACCGTAAATTCTCGTGATCTCCGAAGGCTGTATCCGGATAAGGATATTGCGGTCGATCAGATGGATGAGCAGCCCCGCAATGCCTGTAGGCACATAGGGAAGTCCAATGCGCAGCATCTCGCGAAGTTTGCCTGAAGAAAAAAAGAGCCGGAACTTGCTGAAAACCGGAACAATGAGGACAAGGCTTGCCAGCGAACCGATCGCCTGACCGATAAAGACGCCATGAAGACCCGCATGCAAGGGCACGATAAGTATGATGGAACTGATGACGACGGCGATAACCCCGGCAACTCTGGCAATGGCGAAATGGACCGCCTTTCTTTTCAGGCGAAGCTCTGCAAACGGGATTACCAGCATGGTATCCAGCCAGAGGATAAGCGCCGCGTACCTGATGAACTGAGCTTCTTCAGCGGTAAGCTCTATCAGACCGGCAATAACAGGGGCAAAAAAAACGATAGCGAGAGAAAAAAACGTCGAGGTCAGGAGAAGGGTCAGAAAAGCCGTCGAAAAAAGCCTGGATTCAGCGCTCTCCCCTTCAGACGAATCGGATGCCACCTTGAGGTAAGAGGTCTCGAGGCCATAGGAAAAAATAACATTGGCCAGGGCGATGTTCGCGTAGATGATGGTCTGTATGCCGTTATCGAAGGTCGTGAGCTTGTTGGCATACAGGGGAACCAGCAGGTAATTGAGGCTGCGGGCGAGAATGGTGCTTGTACCGTAAATGACGGTATCTTTGAACAGAAGCTTTAATTTTGAGAACATGCAGAAATAAACGCCCTTCCTTACGGTTTATCATTGTTGACTTTCCCGGCCACTCCGTTGCCGGCGGAAGCTTCCTTGCGTCTGCGAAGCTCTTCCTCGTCGAGCTGGAACCTTCCGTCTTTCTGGATGACCGGTATTTTGGAAATAACTTCCCTCAGATGCCTCTGGGCCTCTTCCTGCTGGCGTTTCATGTTTTCAAGTTCTTCTCCGCGCAACCCGACCGGATTGTTCGGATCGATCAGCGTCTGCTTGAGCGACTCAATTTCCAGGTTCTGTTCTGTTTTCATGTGCCCGACAAACTTCCTGAGGATGGTAACCAGAAAAACAAAGAGCAGAATGGATACGACAAAAAGGACAACCCAGCTCATAACCTTGACATTATTAATTATGAAAGCAAATGGTAATTCCTCAATTTAGCCGATATTACCATTTAAAAAAAAGGACATCGACCCTACTTTTCTCCATTGCAACACCTATTCGCTTCGAAACCATGAACGCTCCGACAGGCAGCCGCGAAATTGTTGAAAACGGAAAGGCGATTCTCCTGCGGGAGTCGGATGCAGTCCGGCTCATATCGGAACGGCTGGATGAAGATTTTGCACGGGCTGTCGTCATGCTCTCATCCTGTGAAGGCAAGGTCATCATATCCGGAATGGGGAAATCAGGCATCATCGCCCAGAAAATTGCAGCCACCATGGCGTCCACCGGTACTACGGCCGTATTCCTCCACCCGGCTGATGCGGCACACGGCGACCTCGGGATCGTTTCGCCCGATGATATCGTCATCTGCCTTTCAAAAAGCGGAACGACCGAAGAACTGAACTTCATCATTCCCGCGCTCAGGCAGATCGGCGTCCGGATTATCGCAATGACGGGAAGCAGGCGCTCCTTCCTTGCCGAAAATGCGGATATCGTCCTCGACACCGGTATCGAACAGGAAGCATGCCCCTATGACCTCGCACCGACCACTTCGACAACAGCCATGCTCGCGATGGGGGATGCGCTGGCAATTTCCCTGATGCAGCATAAAAATTTCACCTGGAAGGATTTCGCGCTCACCCATCCCAAAGGGTCGCTCGGACGGCGGCTCACGATCAGGGCCTCAGATATCATGGCAAAAGGTGACGCCCTGCCCCTTGTAGAGGAATCGGCACCGCTTGCGGAGCTCATCCTTGAAATGACCTCGAAACGTTTCGGTGTCAGCGCCGTTACGGACAGTGAAGGCCGGCTTACCGGCATCTTCACCGACGGCGACCTCCGACGCCTGGTACAGAAAGGCTGTGATTTCCTCAAACTGAAAGCGGGAGAAGTCATGACCGTGAACCCGAAAACCGTCACAACCGGAATGATGGCAAAAGAGTGCCTCGACATGCTCGAATCATTCAGGATCACCCAGCTCATTGTCTGCGATACCGAGCAGCGGCCGGTAGGTATTCTCCACATCCACGATCTGATAACGCTCGGCATCTGAACTGTCACCATTGGCTGTACCACCGCATGGTTTCTTTTTTCCAGGGTCTTTTGGTATATTCAGGGAAATATGTATTGATGGTCAAAAGCAGATGCAACATAGCGTGCAGAATCTGGCGATCCTTTGAGATTCTCCTTTTCTTCGTGATTTCCGTTGTCGGCGTCAATGTATTTTTCAAGACATCGTCCCAGAACTCCAGGTCAAAGGAAAAATCCCAATCAGGCAACGTGGTCGCCCGGTGCGAACAGTCAGGGCCCGAGCTGACCTTCAATGGCACTCTTGTCCGACTGAGAAGCTATCTCTCCCTGCAGCACAGGGACAACTCCGCTCACCGACTGTCACAAGCCATCCCGGCCTTCCCCGTCGCCATTCATCAGTACCACCCTACCGTTCCCCGTTACAGTCCGATTTCCGGTAAAACCTGCATTTACCCATATTCCCCTGCACCATTCCAGCCCGCCAACCTGCTGCAGCAGAACCCTGTCCTGCTGATATAAGCCCTGTTTTTCCTGGAAATAAACCAGAAACGGTCAAGGTTTCATCACTGTCCGTTCAAACCTTGCCGATAACGAACATACAGGCGACAAGCGGGAACTTCAACATTTTTCTATACAGGCAGGGCTTATGCATTTCGTTTTTCTTACCATGGAAGCCACCAACAACAGCGTGCTGAAAACCGCTGCAGGTGAGCTCAACAGCAAATTCGACACAGGGCTTACGGTCTCTGTTTTCAGTCTCGGCCTCAACAACAGCGCCAGGCTCTGGGAAACGCTCGCGCAAACTCTTCCGGGTGCCGACTTCGTTTTCGGGTCGATGCTTTTCAGCGAGGACGTCGTCCGTCCACTCCTGAAACTGCTCGAACCGCTCACCTGTCCGGTCTGTATGATCACGAGCAATCCGGCGCTGGTCAACCAGACGCGGCTTGGAAAATTTTCACTCCATAAACCGGAAAAACAAGAGACGAAAGCTTCCGGGATATTCAAACAATGGACCGCGAAACTCAAGCCGAAACACAGCGCCCAGGAAAACACACGACAGCTGGCGCTGGTGCGCAACGTGAGCAAGCTCATGAAGCACCTCCCCGGCAGGGCTCGCGATATCTACGTTTTCATAGCCGCCCACCAGTTCTGGCTCAACGGATCGCAGGACAACCTGGAACGGTTCCTGTGCCTCCTTGTCGAACGGTACATCCCCGGCTGGAAAGGCAAACTTCCCCAGGCTGACCCGGTCTTCTACCCGGATACCGCCATATGCCATCCGGACGCACCCGAACCGTTCCTCACCTCCGCCCGTTACCTCGACTGGCACAGAAAAAACAGACCGGGAATAAAAGGCGACCCTGTTGCCATCCTTGCCATGCGCTCGACAGTGCTGAGTCGGAACACGGCCCACCTGGATTCCCTGGTCCGCTCCCTCGAATCGTCCGGCATCCACAGCTTCATCGTCTACAGCGGAGGCCTCGACTTCCGCACTGCGCTCGACCAGTTCCTGAACAGGGAAAACCCCGCATCGATCAAACCGCGCCTGCTCCTGAACGCCACAGGCTTTTCGCTGGTCGGCGGACCGGCCGAAAACAAGGCACCTGAAGCGGTCGCCGCGCTGAAAAAACTCGACATACCCTGCTTCAACCTTATTCCGCTCTCGTTCCAGCAGGTCGAACAGTGGCGTGAAAGCTCACTCGGCCTTACACCGATGCAGACCGCGTTCAGTGTCGCCATTCCGGAGCTCGACGGCTCTATAGAACCGCTCGTCTATGCAGGCACCGAAGCGGGAACGGAACGGACCGTAGCTCTGGAAAAGGAACTCGCTGCCGTTACTGACCGGGTGCGCCGTTTCGTGCGGATGCAGGAAACATCGTGTTCCGACCGGAAAATCGCCATCGTGCTCTTCAATTTTCCGCCCAATCTCGGCAATGCCGGGACCGCGGCTTTCCTCGACGTCTTTGAAAGCCTGCACCGCCTGCTCATCGAGCTGAAAAACGCCGGCTACCGGACAGAGATACCGGAAAATGCCGAAAAGCTCAGGACGCTGCTGCTTGAAGGCAACCGTCTGGTTTACGGGACCGACGGCAACGTCGAGGCTGACCTCCCGGTCGAGGAGTACAGGAAACTCTTCCCCGACTATACCGGCATCGAACCGTTCTGGGGAGATGCTCCCGGCGATATCCTCACCGACCGCAAACGGTTCCACATCCTCGGCTGTTCCCTGGGAAACATTTTCATCGGACAACAGCCCGGTTTCGGCTACGAACGTGACCCGATGCGCCTGCTTATGGCGAAGGATGCCGCGCCAAACCATGCGTTCGCGGCGTTCTACACCTGGATCGAGAAATGCTTGAACGCCGATGCCGTCGTGCATTTCGGCACCCATGGGGCACTCGAGTTCATGCCGGGCAAACAGGTCGGTCTGTCGAACGCATGCTGGCCGAAAAAACTGATCGGCAGCCTGCCGAACTTCTACTGCTACTGCGTCAACAACCCCAGCGAAGCCTCGATAGCCAAACGGCGCGGTTTCGCGACGATCGTCAGCTACCTTTCGCCTCCGCTCGAGCATGCCGGGCTTTACAAGGGGCTCGGAAAACTGAAGGAGATGATCTCGGCTTACCGGAATTCCCCTTCGGAAGAGCTTCTTGATGAGCTCAGGGAGCTCGCTTCGACCCTCGAGCTCGACAAGGGTTTGCTGGAAGAGCCCGAAGAACGGTACCTCGCGAAACTGCAGAACGAGCTCTACATCGTCGAAGAGCGGATGATCCCGCTCGGTCTCCACATCATGGGCGAGGCGCCGACTCCCGGCAGCCTCACGGACCACCTTGCGCTCCTGGCCGCCCACAACCGGCCGGAACTCGACGGTAAAACCCTTCCCGAGCTTATTGCCGGGGGCCTTCGTTACGATTACAACCGGATCCTCGATTCGATGGATACCGACATGGAACTGCAGCAGCAATGGACCCGAATTTCGGCCATAAGCCGGGAAGCGGTGCAACGGTTCATCGGCACCATGCCCCATAAAAAGAACCCATCGATACCGGTCTCCCGCCTGTTCGAAGGTAGTCTGCCCGTCAGGATTTCGGAAGCCGGCGAATATCTCCATCGCGAAGCCGGCATCCGGCAGCACGACATGGAACGCTTCTGGCATTTCCTGAACACCGTCCTCCTGAACCTCGTTGAAAACCACGAGCTCAAGGCGCTCCTGCGGGCGCTCGACGGCAGGTATATTCCGCCCTCGCCCGGCAACGATCTTGTCCGCAACCCTGAAATCGTGCCGACCGGAAGGAACATCCACAGCCTCGATCCGTACACCATTCCTTCGTCCCACGCACAGAAGGCCGGAAAAACCTCGGCCGAACAGCTGCTCGAACAGTACCGAAGGGAAAGCGGCGAACTGCCAGAATCTATCGCCCTCGTGCTCTGGGGTACGGACAACCTGAAAAGCGACGGCGAAGGGATAGCCCAGGCCCTCGCACTGATGGGCGTCCGGGCGAAAACGGACGAACTCGGCAAAATCGCCGACGTCGAACTGCTTCCGCTCGAAGAGCTCGGACGACCGCGCATCGATGTCGTTATGACCGTCAGCGGCATCTTCAGGGACCTGCTCACCCTGCAGGTACGCCTCCTCGACAGGGCTGCCCGGCTTGCCGCATCTGCGGACGAACCCACGGAGATGAACTATCTGCGAAAGCATGTCCAGGAAGAAATGGAAGAACGGAACTGCACCTTCGACGAGGCATCCAACAGGGTCTATTCGAACGCACCGGGAAGCTATGGCGCCAACGTGAACCACCTGGTCGAAAGCAGCTCCTGGGAGGAAGAAAGCCAGCTTGCCGACGCATTCATCAACCGGAAGAGCTTCGCCGTCACACCGGGCGGTCAGTGGGAGGAGTGCCCCGAGGCAATGCGATCCGCACTGAAGCATGTCACCCTCACCTTCCAGAATATCGACAGTTATGAACTCGGTATTTCTGATATTGATCATTATTATGAGTATCTTGGGGGCGTTTCAAAGACCGTGGAGCACCTGAGCAGGGCAAAACCGAAAGTGATGGTCGGCGATATCGACGGTACCGGCAAAAAACAGCGGATCTGTTCGCTCGAAAAAATGGTATCGCTCGAGGCTCGCACCAAAATGCTCAATCCGAAATGGTATGAATCCATGCTCGAACACGGGTACGAGGGGGTCAGGGAAATCGAAGCCCATCTGGGCAACACCTACGGATGGAGCGCAACTGCTTCGGCGGTGAACAAATGGACATACGACCAGTTCAACGCAACATTCCTGCAGGACAGCACGATGCTCGAACGGCTGACGTCGCTCAATCCGCATGCCACCATGTCGATGACCGGCAGGCTCCTTGAAGCGAACTCCAGGGGATTCTGGGAAGCGGACCGGGAAGTTATCGAGAAGCTCCAGGAAATCTACGAGGACCTTGAAACCCGAATAGAAGGCGCACATCTGGCGCAGTTATAAAGGCAGTATCTGAATCAATAACGCAACGTAAAATTTTTATCATGGGCAGCACCTCTTTCAATGCCGAAGAACACAAAAAAATGCTCCGCTCGTATTTCAACGGCCAGGGTTTCCACCGCTGGGCATCGATCTACGGCAACGACAAGCTCTCATCGGTCAGGAACACCGTCAGGCAGGGCCATGCGGTCATGATGGACAAGGCATTTGAATGGCTGCAGCAGCTCGGCCTTCCGCAAGGGGCCACCATTCTCGATGCCGGATGCGGCACGGGGCTTTTCAGCATCAGGCTCGCAAAAGCCGGCTACCAGGTAAAATCGGTCGATATCGCATCACAGATGGTGGACAAAGCGAAAGCCGACGCGATAAAACAGGGGGTGAAAAAGAACATCGAATTTGAAGTGAACACTATCGAATCGGTAAGCGGCACCTACGATGCCGTCGTCTGTTTCGACGTGCTCATCCACTATCCCGCCGAAGGCTTCGCCCAGGCGTTCGGCAACCTTTCGAGGCTCACGAAAGGATCGGTCATCTTCACCTATGCTCCCTATAACAATATTCTTGCCCTACAGCACTGGATCGGCGGTTATTTCCCGAAAAAGGAGCGCCGCACCACCATTCAGATGATCACCGACGACCAGATGCGCAATGCCATGCAGGAATCCGGAATGCAGGTGAACAAGCGGGAAAAGATCAGCAGGGGTTTTTACCACACGATGCTGATGAGCGCTTCCCACACGTAAGCCTGACAAGGAAAACCTTATGATATTTTTATAAATAAATTGTAAATTGTCTATTCGGGGATTTTTTAATCTACGGGAAGCAGTATGCCCATTTCAGTCCCTGTTTTGTAAAACAATATACCTGGAGGGTGGTTACCGATGAAAATTCTGATGATTCAGCCTAATTATCATTCCGGCGGTGCCGAAATTGCTGGCAACTGGACTCCCAGTTGGGTTGCCTATATCGGCGGAGCCTTGAAACAGGCCGGCTTCGATCAGGTCCGTTTCGTAGACGCTATGGCTGACGACCTGCCTGATGAGCAGATCGAGGAGATTATCCGGAAAAACAAGCCGGACGTCGTCCTGACCACCAATATCACCCCTTCCATCTTCAAGGCGCAGGACATCATGAAGGCCGCCAAGAAGGTCGATAAAAATATCAGGACCATCATGGGTGGTATCCATTCGACCTTCATGTACCCGCAGGTACTGACTGAAGCTCCTGAAACCGATTACGTCATCCGGGGGGAAGGCGAAGAAGTCGCCGTCAACCTCATCAAATCCATCGCAGCAGGCACCGATAAAAAGGACCGCGCAGAGATCACCGGTATCGCCTATCTCGACGATGAAGGCAAGGTTTTCGCCACTGCCGCCCATCCGGTCATCGAGGACCTCGATACCCTCACTCCCGACTGGAGCCTCTACGACTGGGACAAATACATCTACACTCCCCTCGGCTGCCGCCTTGCGGTTCCGAACTTCGCGAGAGGATGCCCGTTCACCTGCACCTTCTGTTCGCAGTGGCAGTTCTGGCGCCGTTACCGCGCCCGCACCCCCAAGCATTTCGTGGACGAAATCGAAATCCTGGTAAAGAAATACAATGTCGGGTTCTTCATTCTCGCTGACGAGGAACCGACCATCAACAAGCAGAAGTTCGTGGCGCTCTGCCAGGAGCTCATTGACCGCAAGCTCGACGTCACCTGGGGCATCAACACCCGCGTGACCGACATCATGCGCGACGCGGATCTGCTGCCGTTCTTCCGCAAGGCCGGTCTGGTGCACGTTTCGCTCGGCACCGAAGCGGCGAGCCAGATGAACCTGAACCGCTTCCGCAAGGAAACCACCATCGAAGAAAACAAATACGCCATCAAGCTGCTCCAGAAAAACGGTATCGTCGCAGAAGCGCAGTTCGTCATGGGACTCGAGCACGAAACGCCTGAAACCATCGAGGAAACCTACCAGCTCTGCAAGGACTGGGACCCCGATATGGCAAACTGGACCATCTACACTCCATGGCCGTTCTCAGACCTGTTCAAGGAGCTTGGCGACAGGGTCGAAGTCCGCGACTACTCGCGATACAACTTCGTCTCGCCGATCATCAAGCCGGACAACATGGAACGCGAAGACGTGCTGAAAGGCGTGCTGAAATCCTATGCCCGCTTCTATGCACGCAAGACCTTTTTCAGCTACCCGTGGATCAAGGACCCCTATGTCCGCAAATACATGCTCGGCTGCCTGAAGGCATTCGCCCAGACCACCATCACCAAGCGCTTTTACGATATCGACCGCGTGAAGACCAAGAACCGCAAGATCGAAATCGACCTCGGGTTCGACAAATCGAGGATCCTCACCCAGGACGAGGTCAAGAACCTCAAGGAACTCCGTCCCGAGATGGTTGCCGACATGAGCTTCGGCCTCAAGGAAGCAGGCTACCAGCGCGAACACGACGAACACGACTGGAACGAGTTCGACGAGAGCACCATCAAGGACCGCAACTCGTCAACCGTCCGCAACTGCTGACAGATCGAAGACAGTAAAAACAGAAAACCTCCAGGAGACTGGAGGTTTTCTGTTTTTACCATAACGGGTTTTTCATCATTTCACCTGGATGTCCTTGCCTTTTTTGGGCTCGGCTTCCTTTTTCGGTATGGTGACTTTAAGCTCACCATTGTCATAGGAAGCCGAAATGTTTTCGGCATCGACATTTTCACCGACCGTAAAGCTCCTGCTCATGCTTCCCCACGTCCTCTCGATGCGATGGAAGCCCTTTGCCTTTTCTTCCTCTTCCTGCTTCCTCTCGGCACTGATACAGAGCACATCGTCCTCGAGCGAAACCCGTACATCCTCTTTCTTCATGCCGGGCATGTCGGCGGAGACATAAATGGCTTTCTCATCCTCGCTGATATCAACCTTGAAAGCGGGATTGATCATCGAAGAAAAGAAAGGCGATACCTTGTCATTGAAAACATCTTCGAACATTTTCAGGGGATCCCTGCCATACAGTTTCAATGCCATGACTGTTTCTCCTTTTTCAATGGATGCTAACATGATTTTTCAATAGGGAACTACCTTATATCAACAGCTCACGACCCGGAAAAATTCCGTCCGACGGTTACCAGCTTTCTTCTCAAATATCCTTGTCATCAAGGTAATAGCCGCTTCCGACAACCCAGCCGAAGGGCTTGAACAGTTTCACATAAGCTCGCTTTGGCACCCAGTTCTGTTCATTTTTTCTGTGTAAAAGATAGTTCACATAACCACCACCTGCTTTGCCGGTTGAAAGAAAAAGCCTGACATCATACACCCCTTTCGGATCCTTGTGATCGAGCCTGTTCGTTCCTTCAAGTTCCCTTTTCCAGCAAAGCACCACATTGACATCGTCAACGGTATCCGCCCAGATGTATCCTTCCTTGCCATAACCGAGATCACGAAGCAGGTCCGCCCCGAGTATTGTTGCCTGATCAGGGCTCATTTCGCCTGAGCGGCTCTTCTGATATATTGCCTGGAGCATGCTCACTGCCGTTTCAACTTCACTTTTAACAAGAATATCTCTCGATCGGGATTGTCGCTTCTGATGCTTTTCGGCCTGCGCCGTTGCGAAAAACAACGGCAGAGACAGCAAAATGATTACTACGGCAGTGATTGATTTTTCATCGTCTTGTCTCTGTTTTTGATTCCCATGGATTTATTTCATGCCAGGTACTCACTTACTACAGGATTTTCGGCCGTATCCGCCCTACACCAGCAACACTTTTTTTATAGATCTTTTCGTTCAATCCGAAAATATCAGCCCGGTGTTATTGTTCCGACAGCAACAAGTCGCAAGGAAATCGAGAAATGAAAGGAAGTGAAGCATCCGTTTGCTGACCTGGCATTTTTTGGATTCTTCGCTTCACTCAGAATGACGGAAATAAGCTGAGTGTCAAGGGCAAGAGTGAAAAAGCAGGAAGTTTGTTCTGTGGTACCGATGTCATCCTGAACGAAGCATGGCGGCGTGAAGGGCCCATCTCCTTCTGAAATGATATGTTATGGATTCTTCGCTTCACTCAGAATGACAAAACAGGACATTCTTAATCTCCAGTACGGGGCTGAAACCCAATTTTTTTTGCCTTACCTTCCAGGGGCTGGCACCCCTGGCTACCAATATCCCGCCCCTACGGGGCTATCTTTCCCACTCCTCAGTCCTCACTCCTCACTCCTCAGTCCTCAGTCCTCAGTCCTCAGTCCCCACGGAGGACGACAGTTTTTTCAGCACTCCTTTCGAGTGCCGATTCCGAGAAGGTCGGCAATGTTGGCGGATGGATCGATGACCGGCCTGATCAGCGCAGATGCACAGGTCATGATAGTCGTCACGCCCGGGCCATGCCCTGCTTCGAGGCAGTTGCTGTGAACGACGATACCGATCGTGACTGCGCCCTTGCGGTATGCGCGCCCGAAACGGTTGTCATGGTCGAGGAGAGCGACGAAATCCCCGAAACGGATCCTGTCGATGCCGTACTCGCTGACGGTGCCGACATCGCTGGTCATGATGTCGTAATCCCCTTTCGCCACGTGCGCAGAACCGATGCCTGATCCCATGCATACCGCGGGAACAACGGTGGTAACCGGCACTTCGAGGATTCCCCCATCGAGTTCGCGGATTTTCATGGCTTTCAGCAGATCGGGATCGAGATTGAAAAGCGTTATCCCAGGAAAATCCTCGAGCTTCAGGCCCTGCCCTTTCCCCCTGATGACGATGGTATCGTTGTAGAGCATCTTTTCCTTCGCTTCCCTTGGAAAATCAACGATGATGTGCTCAGACCCTCCATGATGGCCGAGAACGACCCCCTGGGCGCCTTTCGCATCTCCGCTGACGACCGTTGCCCTGTTGCCCGCACAGGAATAGATCTGAAGCCCGACATTGGGATGTTCGAACGGTTTGTTGGTATCGGCCGTACAGCTCACGCCGGGCTCGATGTGGTCGCCTGCCCATCCGAAAGCACTGTCTCCTGCCTGCACATTGAGCGTGATCCCGCCGATGGAAGGCAGTATAAACGGGGTCCCATGAAGGTCGACTTCCCAGTTACCCCTCGTTCTTGGCTGGCCGGGCTGGCACTGCAGAAGGAATTCCACCAGTTTATTTTCGTTTGTCCTGAGCATGATATCTGAAAAATGATAAGGTTACCGAAACAATGCGATGCAAACCATAGAAGAAAAAGAAACGGCATCGATGAATTTTCCAATAAACAGAGAAAGGGCACATCAATCAATGTACCCTTTCTTTTCCCGCAATCCTTGCGATGCGAATTTTATGAAATAGAAAACCATCTCATGCTTAAAAACGCATGAAAAACTGCATTGCAAACTGACGCTGCCGCAAAAAATGCGGCCAACGTCAAACAAAGGTCAGGAAACCGGCGTGACGCCTTCTGCCTGGAGCCCTTTTGCGCCCTGCACCACTTCCATCAGGACTTTCTGTCCCTCTACAAGGGTTTTACGGCCTTTTCCGACAATAGCACTGTGATGAACGAAAACGTCTTTGCCTTCTTTCTGCGCAATGAAACCGTAACCTTTTTCCTCGTTGAACCATTTTACGGTTCCTTCAACCTGAGTCCCCATAGCCCCCTCATTTTTTCCCGTTACATGCTGCTGAATCAGCTGCGTTTGCAAGGGGATATTTGAAAAAAATATTTTTTTATTTCAGCAATTTACTCACTTTATCCACAATTCAAAAACCGGGAGCAATCTCCCCGTTTTTTTATTTCTCCCGCCAACTCCCGGACCCTCACGAATTCAAGGTCTGCAGGAAAAAAAACACATCAGCGGATACCCCAGATCTTGATTTTTCTGTCATCGCTGCCGCTGACGATCGTCTTGCCATCAGGAGAAATATCGACCGACTGCACCTCGAGCACATGTCCACGGTAGGTGTGGAGAAGCTGGCCGGACTTGATGTCCCAGAGCCTCACCGATTCATCGTTGGCCGCGCTCGCAACCATGGTGCCATCCGGATGGAAGCAGACACACCGCACTCCGTCCTCGTGACCTTCGAGCACCTTCAGGATCTCTCCGCTTTCGGCATCGACAATCTTGACCTTGGCATCGCGCCCGCAAAAGACGATCAGCCTGTCATCCGGACTGAAAGCAACCGAATGGGAAAGGGTATCGCCGGTTTTGTAATTGGCAGTGTTTTTACCGGTCTCGACATCCCAGATTTTTATGATCGGCTCCTCCCCGCAGCTGACTATCCTCTTTCCGTCGTGGCTGAAGGAAATGCATTCGATATAGGATTTGTGGCCGGTGATCGTCCTGATCTCGCTGCCGCTTTCCACGTCCCACAGTTTGATCGTGGCATCCCGGGAACAGCTTGCAAGCACCTTCCCGTCAGGGCTGAACGCGATCATACGCACTTCGGTGTCGTGCCCCTTGCAGACATGGAGGCATTCGCCTGTCTGGGCGTCCCAGATCCTTACCGTACTGTCTATGCTGCCGCTGGCGACCCTGTCGCCTTTGGGGCTGTAATCGACGCACTTGACCCAGGTGGTATGGCCCGACATGGTATGTAGCGCCCTGCCGCTTTCGATATCCCACAGCATCACTTTTTCATCGAAACTGCCGCTGACGAGCTTTTTCCCGTCCGGGCTGAACCTCACGCCCAGCACCCTGTCCTGATGGCCTTCGATCGTTTTAATCAGGTTCACGTCTTCGATGAGTTTCGGACGCTTCAGTTCGACTTCTTCTTTTTTCCCGAATATTTTCGATAAAAAACCCATGGCGCAGTACTGGTTTGATTTGATTTATTAACGCCATCCCATAGCATGGCATGCCGTCAAAAATGGAAACTGATCCGTTAATGTAAACAATTTATCGCCTTCCGCGAATGGTGACGGCTCAGGAAAAATTATAACGGCGGCCTTTCCAGGAGGCCCCTCGGCCCGATTTGATGATATAGAGCGAGTTGCATGCTATGGCAAGCAGCATCAGCTGGGAAAACACGTGCAGGAAGGCAAAGGAGAGAGGCTGCCTGAACTTCAGTGCGATGATGGCCCTGGACAGCACGGCAACACCAACCTGGACCAGCGGCAGCCAGAACGCCGGGACCGTTAAAGTTCCATCCAGCACCGCTGCGGCAAGGAAACCGTATGGAACGATATAAAAAATCGTAACAAGGAGCATGAGCAGGATAAATCCAATCGAACGGTATCCGAACCCGGCAAAGAGGTTCTTGGAAAACCCCTCCCAAACACCCCGGAACGAACGGTACATCCTGCAGCTTACGGCACTCGTCCCATCATACGCCACTACCCTGCCTCCTGTTTTCTTTACTACCCTGCAGAGCCAGACGTCCTCGACAAGGACATCCCTTACTGCGGCATGGCCCTGTATCCGCTGGTAGGCATCCCGGCGGAACAGGATAAACTGGCCGTTTGCGAAACAGAAGGCCGGAATCCTGGTACGACTGACCAACCGGAGGGGCAGATAACTCATGAGGATCACGTACACCAGCGGCACGACCAGCTTTTCCCAGAACGATCCCATCTCCTGCCGTGGGGTCAGGGAAAGCATATCGGCCCCTGACGAAAGCAGGGCGGCTACGGACTTCCTCAAGGTATCGGGCTCATGCACGGTGTCAGCATCGGTAAACAAGAGGAGTTCCCCTTGTGCCTCACAGGCAAGCTGGCTGCATGCCCATGCCTTGCCATGCCATCCGGGAGGCAGGGGATTGCCGGTGAGGCAGCGCATTCGTCCTCCTGACGCAACCTCGAGCTTCCTGAGCATTGATGGGGTATCGTCGGTCGAGCCGTCGTCGAGTACGATAATCTCGTAACCGGCATAATCCTGTCGAAAAAGTGAAAGTATGCAGCGCTCGATATTGAGCATTTCATTTCTGGCCGGCACAAGTATGGAAACAAAGGGCAAGGATGCATCGCCTCCCGGCGGAAGTTTTTGCAGGTCCCTGAGGTTCATGAGAAGTATCCCGAAAAAAACCAGCAGGGATAAAAGGACGAGGAGCTGATAAACAAAAAGGAGCATGGCACCGTTAAAAAAAGCCGCCCAGGCGGGCGGCCCTGATTTTTATCCGGGAAACCGACCGGCTTCTGTCAGTCGATCAGTTTGTTGATGTCATATTCGAAAATACCTTCCGCACCGGCTTTCTTCAGCTCGGGAATAAGCTTGCGCACGATTTTCTCGGTAACGATGACTTCCAGTGCTACCCATTCGTTGCCGATGAGATGGGAAATGGTCGGCTGGCGGAGCGAAGGGATGATCGAGAGGATCTTTTCCACAGCCTCTTTCGGGGCGTTCATTTTCAATCCGACTTTGCCCTGGGCGTTGATGGCACCCTTGAGCAGAAGGGCCATGTTTTCGATTTTCTCGCGTTTCCACGGGTCATCCCACGACTTCCTGTTCGCGATCAGTTTCGTGTTCGACTCGAGGATCGTTTCGACAATTCTCAGCTTGTTGGCCCTCAGTGAAGAACCGGTTTCGGTAACCTCGACAATGGCATCGGCCAGATCGGGGGGCTTCACTTCGGTGGCGCCCCAGCTGAATTCAACGGACGCGTTGACGCCGTTCCTTGCGAGGTACTGCTTCGTGATATTGACCACTTCCGTGGCGATATGCTTCCCTTCGAGGTCCCTGACCGTTTTCACCGGCGAGCTTTCCGGAACGGCCAGCACCCAGCGGACAGGCCTCATCGATGCTTTCGAGTAGATAAGGTCAGCGACCTCTACAACATCGGCGCCGGTTTCGATGATCCAGTCTTTCCCTGTCAACCCGACATCGAAAGCCCCCATCTCGACATAATGGGCCATCTCCTGCGCCCGGATGAGAATGGCTTCAAGTTCATCGTCATCTATGGACGGAAAATAAGAGCGGCTCTGGACGGAAAAATGAAATCCGGCATGTGCGAAGAGGTCGATTGTCGAATCCTGAAGGCTTCCTTTCGGCAAGCCGAGCTTCAGGACTTTGTTGTCATTGCTCATAACTGCTTTGTTTCTATTGTTGAACGTGAAAATTACACTTTCCTGAGTTCCATAACGCCATCATGGAAAACGCCATAAAAGCGAGAACCGTCAATCCAGGAACCGAGGTTCACATACGTTTTGCCGTCCCTGAGGTTCGCGATTCCGCGGACATGGTTGTGGCCGCAGATAAAATAATCGAAATCCTTTTCACCTGCCATTTTTTCGGCAAAATCGAGCAGCCTTTCCGAGTCACGGGCCCTGGTGTCAGGCTTGTTCTCGCGGCTGCGCAGGGAATATCCTTTCATCAGTCCCACGGCTAAATCGGGGTGTAACCTCGAAAGCAGCGCAATGTTGAACGGATGCCTTATAACCGTCGCAAAAAACTTGTACCCGAGGTCTCCTTTTCCAAGGCCGTCCCCATGGGCGAGAACGAACTTTCGCCCGCCGATGCAGGTTTCATGCATCCCGTAGAGGGTCTGCACCCCGAGCTCTTCCTGAAAGAACCTTCCGAGATAGAAATCATGGTTGCCGGCGATATAGACAACCTCCACACCGCTCCGGACCAGACCTGATAATAAACAAAAAAATCGGGTAAACCCTTTCGGAATGACATGGCGGAACTCCATCCAGTAATCAAGGATGTCCCCGAGCAGATAAAGCGAACGGCCTTCCGCACTGATGATGGCGAAAAGCCGTTCAAGACTTTCAAGCTTCAGCTGCTCGCTTCTTTTATCCTGAAGACCTACATGGATGTCACTGATGAAAAAAGTCGAAGTCATTTCAGGCCTGTTCATGCAACGGTATCACACAACCCTCAGAGCGAGGATGACAGCGAGAGGAATAGTCAGGTTATCGACCTCCTTCGGGCTCACCCCTTCGACGATCGTTGCGATAAGTGATACAACGACGATCTGGAGCGGATCGAACGATTCCGGCAGAATGAGTTTCACAAAGAAAAGACCGGCGGCAACACTGCCGACAAAAAAAGCCAGGCTGCCTTCGATACTCTTGTCGCTGAGAATATGGTATTTCATTTTGCCGAACCTGGTGCCGATAACCGGAGCGAGGCCGTCGCCCCAGCCGAGAATGGCCATGGCGAGCACGCCTTCGAGGCGTTTGTAGTAGAGCGTTCCGCAGATCATGGCGACAATCACGAAATAAAGGGTGCCTTTCAGCAGTTCCCGTTTATCGCCGGTCCTGGTCATGGTTTTGACGGCCTGGTCGTCTTCGGCTGCGAACAGCCCCTTCTGGACGAGAAGCAGTGTCCAGACGGCGAAAATCGCGACATTGAGGTACTGCGACCAGTGGCCGTCTACAAACAGGGGCAGGAAAATAATGACGGAACCCGCGCAGATATGGGTGATCTTCCGGCTGATGTCCCTCGGCAACCCGTGATTGGTCACCAGGTAATCCATGAGCGGCGGAACACTGAAAACATAGAAAAAAGTCAGCAGGGCTACCAGTGCATTATGCCACACAACTGGCAGCGAAAAGAACGTCGCGTGAACGGTATCCATGGCATTGAAAGTTTATGTTGCGTTATTCCCGAAAAAAAAGACCGTAAAACCAGCGTTTGCTTCGAAACCGGTTACCCCAGAAACAACGTCATCACCGTATCTCCATCGATCCAGCACTTTCCTGAAGGCTCAATTGGCGGCGTTCAGGTATTTGACCCCAACCATTCCGGCAACAAAGAGAAATGAGAACAGGAAAAGAATGTTGTTTATCACCTGAAACCTGAGAAAAGCGTTGTGCTCCTGGACATCGCTGTGACCGATGGCGTTGCCGAACCCGTCCTTCACGGCATTGTTGACGAACGATATTCCGCCTTTCGGATCGATGATGAGCTGGACCTGCAGTCCGATGTTCAGCAGAAGCCCGATCAGGACAAGCACCAGGGGAACATGGAACCCCCAGGTATAGGAAAGCCAGGCGAGCACACCGAAAACGATATCGACAATCACGAACGATACCAGGAAGGTGTTTCTCGCACCGATCATGACCGTCAATGATTTCAGCCCTCCTTTCTTGTCCCCTGCGGCTGACTTGAAATCGTTGAGGATAATGAGAGCCACGGCCATCAGGAAGTTGAGGCTCGCAAGCCAGATGGCTTCCGGCCTGATATCGCTGAACAGCGCATTGGCGGAAATGAAGGAAACGAAACCGTAGGAAAAACCGACAGCCGGTGCTGAAGTGAGAATGTTTTTCTTCAGTTTGAACGGGGGTGCCGAATAGAGATAGGCTACAACCAGCGCCGACAGGATAGAAATAAGGATAACGACGCCGCGGGTGCCGCCGATTTCCCTGAAGATCAGGATGCCGCAGACTATTGCGAGCAGAAGGGCGACAATGCTGTTCAGCAGCCCTTCCTTTTCGGTCAGGCGTCCAGAAGGTATCGGGCGTGTGGGCTCGTTGACCCTGTCGAGATCGAGGTCGAAATAATCGTTAACCGACTGGCTGAACCCGGTCCCGAACGGACCGAACATCAGAAATATCACCAGAAGCAGAAGATAGTCGTGCAACGTAGGTTTCATGCCGCCTGATGCCATGACGCCGCCGGCTATGCAGGGATAGCAGCTGAGCCAGGTTACGGGATCGAGCAGTTCGAGGTGGGCCCTTATTTTATCTGAAAATCCGATTCTTGCGGCAGACGGCATGCTTTTTACTTCTCTGTGGCCCTCCGTGAGGGCGTGTTAAACAATAATTATTCAAAGCATTAATTTACAAATACATCCCCAGATAAAAAAACTTCATGCGGAGCGAAGCTTCAGGCGCCTGCCATGCGCTCTACCGGGGGCTGTTCGAAGGCAATCACTGTTCACCGGTGGACAACCTGCCCGATCAGGGTCGCAGACGTTGCCCCGGTGATCTCCACTTCTACCAGGTCGCCCGGTTCGCGGCCGCTTCGGTCGAAAACCACGACCCTGTTGGCAGAGGTCCGGCCCATGAGCTGTTCGGACGAACGACGGCTCACCGATTCGGCAAGCACTTCGACCACCTTACCGACGGAAGCCTGGAAAAGCCCTGCGGAAATTTCGTTTTGCAGGTCGATGATTTCCTGCAGTCTGCGCTTTTTCACCGGCTCCGGCACATCGTCAGACAGGGTGCGTTCGGCAAGGGTACCCGGTCTTGTCGAATAGAAAAACATGAACGCCGAGTCGAAACGGATATCGGAAAGCAGCTGGAGCGTTTTCCGGTGGTCATCTTCGGTTTCCCTGCAGAACCCGGCGATGATATCGGTCGAGACTGCGACGTCGGGAATGATGGAACGGATCATCTCTATTTTCGAACGGTACTCCCCAATGGTATGACCACGGTTCATGAGGGCAAGCATGCTGTCCGAACCTGACTGGACAGGAAGGTGGATATGGTTGCAGATATTGGGGTGCGCGGCAATGGCCCTGATCAGCCGCTCGTTGATATCCTTGGGATGTGAGGTCGTGAACCTTATCCTCGTGCCGGGAGCGGCAAGGCTTGCCGCTGTGAGCAGATCGGCAAAGTCCCTGCCTTCTTCAGGATCGCTGTAGGAATTCACGTTCTGGCCGAGCAGGGTGATTTCGCGGCAGCCTGAGTCGGCAAGGCTGCGGATCTCTCCGATTACCGAATTGAACGCATGGCTGCGCTCCCTGCCGCGGGTGAACGGTACGACGCAGAATGCGCACATGTTGTCGCATCCGCGCATAACCGGCACGAAAGCGCTGATCGAGCTCTCCCTCTGAGGATCGATATCCTCATAGGTTTCGGCAGCGTTGAAATCGAGTGCCGCAAGGCGTGCCCCGGCCCTTGCCTGTTCGATGAGCGAAGGGAGTGCCCTGTAGGTATCCGGTCCCGCGAGGAAATCGATTGCCGTGGAAACCGCGAACATCTTTTCACGCTGGTGCTGGGGAATACATCCGGTAACGCCGACCAGCAGCCCTCTCCTCCTTTTTTTCAATCCCTGCAGGTGCTGGAAATAGTTTTCGATGCGTTCGACGGCATTCTCCCTGACCGCGCAGGTGTTCAGCAGGATAATACCGGCTTCGTCCTCCGAGGAGGCTGCCGCATACCCCTCGTTCTGCAGGAGCGCGGAAATGATGCCCGAGTCAGCCTGGTTCATCTGGCACCCGAAGGTGTGGATATAAAAAGATTTTGCGCGCTGCTGGGTCATGCTCATGGATATCTGTTCCTCAATTTCTCTGTTTGTTTCCGATCAGGCAATTATACTTCGGCAACAACAGGTCTCCAATAAATTTTGTAGAGAAGTTTGTCATCCTGAACGAAGCTTTAGCGGAGTGAAGGATCCATGTGTTCTATAAAAACGAAAACATCCGGATTCATCATCCCGCTTTCCATGAACAACTACTGCTTTCTGCATATTCACTGCCTGGAATCAACTGTGTTATTGTTCATATGGTCCGTGTGTGGTAGCGGCCGGTTACTGTGGCCCGGCATGACATCACGTTGTGTCATGCTGAACGCAATGAAATGAAGTGAAGTATCCGCTTCCTGTCATTGCCCTTTGCGGATTCTTAACTTCGTTCAGAATGACAAGAACGAACAGCATGACAAGAACATGGCGTTTCTTCTAATGTTATTGTTGATCCTTTCAACAGCCGGAGTAATAATACAAAAGATGCGGTAAAACTCAACAGCGTATAACCTGGCGTTTCGCCGGATTTCCGGTGTCGTGCAGAAACTGACTGACGGCAGAGGAATGCCCGAAAATCAGGACGGGCGGCACAAGGCCGCCCGTCCTGATCAAAAAAAGCCTGAAATCAGGCGCCGAAATGGATATGCTTGAATTTTTCAAGCAGCATTTCGGCCTCATCCTTGCACTGGCCGCATACCGTGCCGAGCTTGGTGCGCTCCTGCAGTTCGTAGTAGGTGCGCGCGCCTTCGAGAACGGCTTCCTCGATATCGTGGTCGGTGATGTTCATGCACTGGCAGACGATTTTCGCCTGCTCCTCCTTGACCTTGTCATCCATGCCGTTGCGGGAGTAGAAATTGTTGATCGCCGCACGCAACGCCTTGTCGCCAAGCACTGAACAGTGGATCTTGTGGTCGGGAAGCCCGCCGAGTTCCTTTGCCACGTCTTTCGGTGACACATGGAACGCCTGGTCGAGCGTCATGCCTTTCACCATTTCGGAAAGGATCGAGGTGCTCGCTATCGCGCTTGCACATCCGTAGGTCTTCCACTTGCAATCGGTTATGACCTCTTTATCCTTGTCCACCTTTATCGCAACCAGCATCTGGTCGCCGCACTGCAGGTTGCCTTCCATTCCAACACCGTCGAAATCATCGGTATTATCTCCCTGCAGGATATTTTTCGGGCTCATGAAATGCTCCTTGAGCTTTTCCGTATATGCCCATTCACCTGCCTGCAACATGACATCCTCCTTTTATATATGCCGTTGACATATCTCTTATTCGTTGAATTGTTTTTGGTAATACGTCGAGCAGATACTCCACCTCCTCGAGGGTGCTCTCCCGGCCCATGCTGATGCGGATGGAACCGTGGGCCGTTTCCGCATCGACACCCGTTGCGAGAAGCACATGCGAAGGATCGAGCGATCCGGAAGCGCATGCGGAACCTGTTGAAACGGCAATCCCCGCGAGGTCGAGGTAAAGCAGGATAGCCTCGCCTTCCGCCCCGGCAAAGGAGACGTTGAGGGTTCCCGCAAGCGAATCCTCAGGATGGCCGTTGAAATGGATATCGTCGATCTTTTCTTCGATACCCCGCTTCAGGATCCCTTTCAGCTCCATCAGCCTTTTTTCCTCGGCGGCCATCTCGATCGAACGCATCTCGACCGCTTTGCCGAGACCGAGAATACCGAGGGTGTTCTCGGTACCTGCGCGGCGGCCCCTTTCCTGATGGCCTCCCCGGATCAGCGGACAGTACGGAATACCCTTTCGCACAAAAAGCGCGCCTATCCCTTTCGGGCCGTAAATCTTGTGGCCGGACATGGTAAGAAAGTCGACGCCGAGCTTCCGCACATCGACCGGGACCTTTCCCACTGCCTGGACGGCATCGGTATGCATGTAGGCGCCCCGCTCATGCACTATCTTCGTGATGGTTTCGATGTCCTGAAGCGTACCGATCTCGTTATTTGCCATCATGACCGAAACCAGGCCGACATCATCGCCAAGCATGCTTTCCAGCTGGTCGAGATCAACTTTGCCATACCGGTCCACATCGAGAAACTTAACATTCGCTCCGCGGTGGGCGAGACATTCCGATGTCTCCAGCACGCAGGGGTGTTCTATCTTTGTCGTGATGATGGTGCTGCGCATTCTCGTGCCTGGTATACACTGGCTGGTTCCGCAGACAAAAAGCGAAAGCACGGTATTGTTCGCTTCGGAGCCGCTGCCGACAAAAACGATCTCGTGCTCGTGGGCGCCGATGAAATCTGCTACTTTTCTGCGCGCATCTTCCACGTTCGCCCTCGCTTCGCGACCGAAGCCATGCATGCTCGAAGGGTTGCCGAACATCTCCATCCCGGCGATCAGCTCCTTTTTAACCTCAGGATGAAGCGGTGTGGTGGCGTTATTGTCAAAATAAACCTGCATATGCCCCATGATTCTCTGTATTTCGTTACGGAACGTGCCGTAACCGGTTAATACGTTTATAATTACACTTCCTCAAAAAGCCATGTGGAAAGATAGCGTTCTCCCGAATCCGGAAGAAGCGCAACAATGGTCTTTCCTTCCATTTCGCTGCGTGAAGCGACATCGAGGGCTGCTTTCAGGGCCGCGCCGGAAGAGATGCCGCAGAGAATACCTTCCTCGGCTGCTATCCTTCGCGCCATAGTGCCCGCATCCTGGTGGGCAACCGTGATCACTTCGTCGATGATTTCACGGTTGAGTATTTCAGGAACGAACCCGGCACCGATCCCCTGTATCTTGTGCGGACCGGATTTTCCTGCGGAAAGGACCGGCGAATCTGCCGGTTCGACCGCGATGACCTTGATATCCGGCCTGCGTGCTTTCAGCACTTCCCCGACACCGGTAACAGTGCCGCCGGTACCGACACCGGCGACAAAAACATCGACATTCCCATCGGTATCGTTCCAGATTTCAAGGGCGGTCGCCTTCCGGTGCGCTTCCGGGTTCGAAGGGTTCCTGAACTGCTGCAGGATGACGCTGTCCGGAATCGACCCGGCAAGCCTTTCGGCTTCGGATACCGCGAGCGACATTCCTCCTGCGCCGTCGGTCAGGACGAGTTCAGCCCCGAGGATCTGCATCAGACGCCGTCTTTCGACGCTCATGGTGTCCGGCATGACCAGTTTGAGGCGGTACCCCCTTGCAGCGCAGACAAACGCGAGCGCGATGCCGGTATTGCCGCTGGTCGGTTCGATGATAACCGAACCGGGCTTTATCCTGCCGGCTTTCTCGGCATCTTCGATCATGGAGACGCCAATCCTGTCCTTGACGCTTGACAGCGGATTGAACGACTCCAGTTTGACAAGCACCGTCGCATGGCACCCGTCGGAAAGACGCTGAAGCCTAACGAGGGGAGTGTTTCCGACAGTATCGGTTATTGAATCGAAGATTTTCATCGTCAAAGCTTTGAAGTCTGTTTTTTTTGGGGTACCTCTGTTTATTTTCGTCAGAAACTCGAGTGCAGGGCGGACAGAGAGTCCCGACAAACCGGAACCAAAGCTGCAACAGGGCTTCGAAACATGATAAAGAGAGATGCGCTTATCATAGTGAATGAAAATAGTTAATAATCGCCGCTTATCACAACAAACCCTTACGCGCCCTACACGGGAATTGACGCACCGTGAACCACCCTCGACGCATCCGATGCAAGAAAAAAGATAACGTCCGCAATAGCTTCCGGAGCTGACCAGCGAGAACGATCGGCATCCGGCATGTCCCGCCTGTTCTGCGGAGTATCGATAACGCCGGGAAGCACGCAGTTGACATTGATGCCATACGCACGGTTTTCTTCGTCAAGGCTTTCCGTCAACCTGGCCACCGCCGATTTCGAAACGATGTACGGCGCCATGAGGGCTTTACCCGCAAGCGCGACCTGAGCGCCGACATTGACGATCTTTCCGTACCGGCGATCCCGCATGAACGGTATAACGGCGCTGCATGCGTTGATTGCAGTACCGGTATTGAGCGAAAACATCAACTCCCAGGTTTCCGGTGACGTCTCATGCACAGGCTTGCCCATGGAAAAACCTCCGGCGATATTGGCGAGGATATCGATCCTCCCGAAACGCTCCATAACTTCACGAGCCATAATCCGGCCCGAATCCGGGCTCGTAAGATCGAGAGCCAGGCTGAGAACATTCTTCTGTGGCTTGGCAAATTCCGGGATTAGTCCCTGGTGATGGTGCACCAGCAAAAGCGATGCGCCTTCCATGAAAAATTTCCTGGCAACCGCTGTGCCGAGATTCCCGGATGCTCCTGTTATAATGGCTACCTTACCGTCCAAAACAAGCAATACATGATTATTGAAAACAATCTTTTATCTGCCTTGCATCATGTATGGAATGTATATGCTCCGTTATAAATTCCTAATATAGGACTATTTTTATCCTTTTTCCGGAAAAAACGGCATAAACATTCATATCAGGGAATGTGATTTATTCACCACCCCTTTACCTGAAAAATAATCCTTTTTTTTGAGGAGTATGAACGAGTTGAAGCTCCCTCCTGCAGCGCTCAAAAACCTCCTGGTCATGGACACCAAGTTCTTCCGCATATTTTTTAACGTAAGTGAAAACATAGGCTTTTGGCAGAAAATGCAGGCTTCCGGCTTCAATCTCTTCGAGGTGTCGTTTCTGGATCATGAGTTTTCTGCTTATTTCTTCAAGTGAAAGCGTCGAACGCATTCTCGTATTTTTCAACTTGCCGGCCAGCAGTTCAAGCGTGCTGTAATCTGGTATTTTTTCGGCCATGAGTGCACGTTTATAATATTGACAACACTGACATATCTGTATATATTTTACAATTTTTACACGCCTGTCGCAAAATGCATTTTGCGCGGCCCGGCCATGATGAAACATAAAGCCAGACGAATGAAGGAATTAATCGAAAGAAGATGCAATGAATGAATTCATGATCACCGACGCGTGAATTTCGATACGGAAAGGCTATGCCAGAGGATGTTTCCATTATCCGGAACGTTTATGTATCTTCGCTCGAACTTTTATTTCACCAAACCAACGCACTATTCACATGGAAAGAACGCTCACCATCCTGAAACCGGACTGTGTCCGCAAACAGCTTATCGGGGCTGTCATCGATAAAATCGAACGGGCCGGGTTCCGCATCGTCGCCATGAAAAAAACCCGCCTTACGAAGCAGACTGCCGGAGAGTTCTATGCCGTTCACCGTGAAAGGCCGTTCTACGGGGAACTGGTAGACTTCATGTCTTCAGGCCCCTGCGTCCCGATGATCCTTGAAAAGGAAAATGCCGTCGCGGATTTCCGTACCCTCATCGGTGCTACCGACCCCGCACAGGCTGAGGAAGGAACCGTACGCAAACTCTATGCCGACAGCAAGGGTGAAAACATCATCCATGGTTCCGACTCGGCTGAAAACGCGGCTGTCGAAGGAGCTTTCTTTTTCTCCACCGAAGAGGTCGTCAGTGTGAACTGAATGCAGGAACACGAAAAAAGAAAAGCGGCCTCGAGCCGCTTTTCTTTTTTCCCATTGACGTTCATTGATGAAGCGAGAACACAGAACAGTCCTCTCAGCGCGCTCTTCCGCTTTTTATCTCTGCAAGGAAATCGCTGAAAACTTCCCCGTAGATTTCCCATACCGTCATGAAAAGGGCCGCCACGATCGGACCGACAATGAAACCAAACACACCGAACAGGGCTATTCCACCAAGTGTTCCGAAAAAGATCAGCAGTTCATGCATACGGGTGTCCCGCCCGATCAGGACAGGCCGGATGATATTGTCGATCTGACCGACCACGACGCTACAGAAAAGAACAACCCCGCCCGCCTGGACAAATTGTCCTGTAGCAGCGAGGTAAACCGCAGAAGGGAACCATATCAGCGCGGAGCCGACAAACGGTATCAGGGAAAGGATCGACATGATGGTGCCCCAGAACAGGGCATTGTCGATGCCTGCGACATGCAGTGCGGTTCCGGCAAGGGACCCCTGGACGAAACCCACGACGACCGTCCCTTTCAGGGTCGCCCTCGTTACCGAGAGAAACCTGCCGAGGAGACGCTGTTCATCGGAGACGGACAACGGAAGGTAGGAAAGTGCTTTTTCGAGAATTCTCCGGCCGTCCCTGAGGAAAAAGAACATGCAATAGAGAAAGACAAACAGCAGGAACAGGTCGGTTACCGCCGAATAGGTAATCGATGAAATGGCGCCAACCAGCATGGATCCGGCTTTTCCGGCAAGCTCGCCGGCTTTCTGCAGTATCTCTTCGCGGGACAATTCGAGTTCGCCGGAGAAGGGCAGGCTTCGTATCTGCTGGTCGAAGAGGGCAGGCTCAGGGATCTGCTGCTTGATCCACGGCACCGCTATGCTGCTGATTTGTATCGCCTGGGTCACGACGATGCCGAGCACGGTCCCGATCGGCAGGACCACGATGAGGAACAGGGTGAACATGGTCAGACCTGCCGACAGATTCCTTTTTCCTTTCAGCCAGCGCTCGAAGCGGTTGTAGACAGGCATGGCAAGGGCTGAAAAAATGGCTGCCAGAAAAATTGCCATGAGAAAAAAGCGGATCATGGCAAAAAAAATCGCCGATATGAACAGAACGAAAAAAAGAATGATGAGCTGATTGGCTTTGAAGCTGTTCATATGATTGTCCCTGTTATGTTACAGCCACTTTTCGCGTTCCCCGTCAAGCAGCCTGTCGCGGACCATAGCTACAGCGAATATCGCCGCAGTTTCGGCCCTGAGAATGGTTTTCCCGAGCGATACATCCCTGAATCCCGCGGCTCTGGCGCGCTCCACTTCATTCGTGGTGAAACCGCCCTCGCCGCCTATGAGAAAAATGGTTTTTTTCCAGGAATATTCCGCTTCAGGAGGAGCCGTTGCCCCTTCATACGGCATAAGCCTGTTGTCATACCCCTGAAGCCCGAGAACATCCCCGAAGTGAAGCGGAGCTTCGAGGCGGGGGAAAAATACCCGCTTTGACTGTTTCGCAGCCGAAAGGACGATGTTGCCCCATCGGGCAAGCTTCCCTTCGATTTTTTCGTTTGACGGCTGGGAAACCGTCCGGGCGGTAATCATGGGGATAATTGCCGAAACACCCAGTTCGACAGCTTTCTCCAGAAAAAAATCGAAGCGCTGATGGGCCTTGAGCAGAGAAAACGCCACAGCGACCTCGGTTGCAGGCCTTGTCTGGCTGGAATGGCTCCAGATTTCCGCCTCGAGGGATTTTTTCCCCATCCCGGTTATCACGGCTTCGCATCGAAAACCCTGGCCGTCGGTCACCAGGATAGTCTCCCCTGATTTTCTTCTCAATACCCGGACGATATGATGAAACTCGTCACCGTCGATGCTCAACCTGCCGGACTGCAGATCGATGTGATCATCAGGGGTAAAAAACAGGTCCATTGTTTCAGTCATGTGCTGCAAGTGCTACGGCAGCCAGCGATATCCGCCCGGCGCCGGCTTTCTGCAGCGCTTTTGCGGCAGATATCATCGTCGCTCCGGTCGTTACGATATCGTCTACCAGAAGAATATGGCCGGGCATTGACGCCCCGGATGCCCGAAAAGCCCCTTCGGGGTTCTTCCGGCGTTGCTTTGCTGGCAGCGAGGTCTGGGAAAATGTCCAGCGATGGCGCTGAAGCAGCTCGGGACATACCGGTTTTCCGATGGTGCGGCCTATTCCCCTTGCTATCTTTTCCGACTGGTTGTAGGTGCGCTCTATTTTTTTCAGGTGATGCAGTGGCACCGGGACAATACATTCTATTCCATCGATGCTCCCGCCCGAAAGCATCCATTCCCCGAGACGGCTGCCGAAATATTCCGCAACGGTGAAAAGCCCTTCGTATTTCATGGAATGCAGGGCATGCTGCAAAGGGTTCGCCTTATGGAAGCGATAGAGGCACCAGCCCTGTTCGAAAGCGAACCTGCCGCCATAACGGGAAACCATGGTATTGCGGAGCACTTCCCCTGATTCCGGCGGAGAAGAAAATCTGTCGAAACTGGATACGCAACTGCTGCAGCAGTGCAGCTCGCCCTGCCTGAGAGATTCCCCGCAGATAATGCAGACATGGGGAAACAATAAATGGAGAACGTTATCCAGCATGGAATACTGTTGTCGTTGCCTTGATCAGCCGAAGCACAATGCCGCCGCGCCGTACATTCCCGCCTTGTTGCCGAGCAGCGCCGGGACAATTTCAAGCCCGTCATGCATGGGAGGAAGTGTACTTTGCCTGAGCGTGGCGAGAGCGGGATCGAAAATGAAATGACCGACCGCTGAAATACCTCCCCCGATAACGAACTTCCTGATATCCATCAGCGCCGTGACATTGGCGAGCCCGACACCCAGAATCTCCCCAACCCTTTCCCATAAGACAAGAGCCACTTCATCCCCTTCTCTGGCGGCCTGTTCGAGATGCCTCGGGGAAAGCCTGGAATAATCGTTACCGCAAAGCCGGCCGGCGAGAGAACCCGTCGGAGAGGATTCGATCATCCGGGTTGCAAGCTCGACGATGCGTGTCTTGCCGATCATGCTTTCGATCGTTCCCCTGATACCGGCATGGAGTCCGGGACCTTCGAAATCGATGATCATGAACCCTATCTCCCCGGCTGTACCTTGTGGGCCCCGGTAAAGCTTCCTGTTGAGGATGATACCCCCGCCAACTCCCGTACCGAGCGTGACCATGAGAAAATCGCGAAAAGTCCTGCCCGCTCCGTAAACCGCTTCGCCGTATGCAGCGGCATTGGCGTCATTGTCGATGGAAACCGGAACGTCGAAAAGCAACTCCCGCCTGACGGCCTGCTGAAGTTCATCACGCAGCGGATAAACCGACCATCCTGGAAGGTTCGGAGGATAGCTCAGCAAACCCTTTTCCGGATCGACCGCTCCAGGAGCACCCAGCCCCACACCGGCGAAATCGGCAGGATCGAGCGTGACCAAGGCGCTGCGGTAAAGATCGGCCACGATCGTGGAAAGCTGCCGAACAATGCCTCCGGGCCCGGAACCTTTCGCAGTCGGAACATTCGTGCTCGAAAGAAGTCCGGTGTCCTCACCGACGACAGCCGCCTTGATCGATGTTCCGCCCAGATCTATGCCTAATGCCCAAAGGGACATGGTAACGATTCGATTGTTCAGTTTTTGAATGGCTTGAGAAATTTCCTGCCGTTGGAGCCAGCAGAAAAAAACTCGAGTATTTCCAGGATTTCGGGTTCCCCGGGCATTTCCGACTTCACCTTTTCGAGGGCGTTGGACAGCAGTAGCCCCGACTGGAAGATGATCCTGTAGGCATCTTTGAGAAGGGTGATCTTTTCGGGAGTGAAGCCTCTGCGCTTCAACCCCAGAAGATTAAGACCTTCGTAACGGAAATTCTCATATCCTCCTGCGGTGACGAACGGAGGAACATCGAGCACTGCTCTTGAAATACCGCCAACCATGGAATAGCGGCCGATCCTCACGAACTGGTGGACACCGGCGAGCCCTCCTATCACGGCATAGTCACCAACTTCGCAGTGCCCTCCGAACTGAACCGAGTTGGCAATAACCACCTGGTTGCCGATAATACAGTCATGGCCGGTATGAACGTAAGCCATGATCAGGCAGTCTGAACCGATAACCGTCCTGCCGCTCGCTTTCGTTCCGCGGTTCAGGGTAACGCACTCCCTGACCACGGTCCTGTCCCCGACATAAAGATAGGTTTTCTCCCCGTCGAACTTCAAATCCTGGGGTACTCCCGCAAGCACGGCGCCGGCATGGACCCGGCATGATCTGCCAAGCCTCGCGCCTGATGCGACATGGACGTGGGGCCCGATAACCGTCCCTTCGCCAATTTCGACATCTTCCTCGATGACCGTGCAAGGTCCCACGACAACTCCCTCACCGATAATCGCACCGGGGTTGACAATCGCGGTTGGATGAATACTGGTCTGCATAAAAAATTAATCCTTCGTTGTTTCAAAATCCTTTATCAATCCTGGCTGGTTCAGTTCTTTGGCCAGTTGATCGATAATGCGCATCGCATCGTCCTTCCGGCCGACATTCCGGTATGCCCTGGCAAGGACATAGTAGAGCTTCGGTTCGGATGAGGGTGACGAGTCATGGCACAGTTTTTCAAGATATTCAATATACAATGTTGCTTTCTGCTTTTCACCAAGGCGGATATAGAGCGAGATTACCGACCCGGCCAGTTCGGGGTTCACCGGATACTGGGAAAGCGGAAAGAGCCTTGAAGACATATCGAGCACCCTGACGGCAAGATCTCCCTGCCTGACCATGACGGACTGTGCCGTCCGGCCGGGTATCCTGAGCATCCCGGAAGGGTCGTCGGCAAGTTCAAGCGCAAGCCTGACGAATAGCGGGGAATAATTGCCGCAGAGCCTTCTCGACGTCTCTTCGAAATAGATCTTAGGATTATCGAGGTTGCGGTACCTGTAAACTCCGGCGAGGTTGCCGTAAAGCAGCGACGGATCGACATAGCTCATGGGGTCGGCGCTTTTGAGCGGAACGAGCTTGTAGACCAGGCCGTCAAGCCGCATGTATTTCTCCAGGCCGATCATGTTTTCCGGATCGACCGTAAGGGCGAAATAAATTGGCCGGTTTGCAAAATTGCTCATGACGATATCGTAGACGGCCTTGTCCTGCGGACGGAAATATCCCTGGCCGTCATAGGTGAGACCCGGCTTGAGCATCCAGCTGATAGCCTGCTGCGGTTCGGAAGGCAGGCGGGTTCCGTCGCGTTTCGAAAGGGCCAGCAGTTCCTCGCGGGCGCTCCCGGCAGGAAGAACGACGTTCACCGAATCGATGGGTTCGTACGTGATCCCCGAGACCTCCTCGTCGCTCATGCTGAAACCGATGCGTTTGGCGCCCCTCGGCGAGGTATTCTTCAACTGATAGAGGTACCAGCCCGTATTGGCGAGGCTGAGGTTTACCACACGGACATCGGTCCTGATGCGCTCCACCTCCTGGAGGTACCAGAGAGGGAAGGTATCGTTGTCGCCGTTCGTGAACAGAATGGCATCTTTCCCGCAGCTCTGCAGCATGTTCCATGCCCAGTCCCATGGTACGTAATTGCCCGCCCGGCTGTGTACCCGGTAATTCGCCATCAGCATCCTGCCGTTCACGAAAAGCAGGCAGGCCGCGACCGTAAGCACAGCCGCCGGGAAAAGCAGGTCCTGCCGTTTTGCGGCTTTCAGTTTCCCGGCAGCCCGGTACCAGATACTTTCCACGCCTATCCCGATCCAGAGGGCGAAGGCGAAAAAGCTCGCGACATAACTGTAGTCGCGCTCACGCGGCTGGGGTTCTGTCTGGTTGAGGTAGATGACAAGTGCCGCGCCGGTCATAACGAACAGCGCGCTCACCACAAGCCCCATCTTCCATTGCCGGCGGAAATGGGTATATGCGCCGACAAGGCCGAGCAGGAACGGTAGGCCCCAGAGCACCGACCATTCCACTCCGGCACCTTCGAGGTCGTGTTCACGCCCGATGAACTGCCAGCCGAAGTACCGGAAATACATCTTCTGCATCTGATACCTGAGGAAGTAGTCGAGGTCGCTCGAGTACTGCTGGTAAAAGTACTGATGGACCGGTTCGGGAGACCATCTCCTCGGCCAGAGCGGCATGTCGCCGTACTGTTCCCGGTTGAGGTAGGAAAAAAACGCTTCAGGGGTCGAAGGGTTGTTCTCGTTGATCGGCGGCCCCGCATGCGCCCTCACATAGATGAGACCGTAGGAGGTGTAGCCGATGATCAGGAGAAAAACCGATACGAGGGCGGTATTGAGAAGCGCCATCCGGTGTTTGTGGGCGTAATGGATTCCGAAGCCCAGAAGGAGGCAGAACAGCGCGAAACCCCACCAGGATGTGAGATGGACAAGAATGGGCAGACCTTTGATAATCCCGACAAAAATCAGGAAAAAAACCGCTCCGGAACCGACAATGAGCAACAGGAAAGAGAGCGGCGTAACCTTGTA
The DNA here is from genome assembly GCA_013334565.1 of Chlorobiaceae bacterium. Classification (GTDB taxonomy): domain Bacteria; phylum Bacteroidota; class Chlorobiia; order Chlorobiales; family Chlorobiaceae; genus Chlorobium. Next base: position 1,297 of record JAAXXI010000017.1, on the reverse strand, counting down.
CTTCCTGAAATAATAGACCAGGGATACCGCGAAGATCGTCAGGAGGCTCAGCAGGTGGACCCCGATGGAGAGACCGATCATATACATGACCAGCATAAGCCAGCGTTCATGGCCCGGTTTCGGGTCCTCTTCATGCCAGCGGAGGATCAGCCAGGTGATCATCGCGATGAAAAAGAGCGAAGAAGACCAGAGGCTCGTTTCTACGGCATTGAACCAGAAGCTGTCCGAAAGCGCCAGGCATAGCGCTCCCACGGCTGCACCGCCGTAAGCCGAAACCTTTTCAGGAAGGTCCCAGCTGTCGGGATCGCTCTTGCGGTAAAGGGTGATAAGCCGAACGATGATAAGGTACGTGAGCATGATGGTCGATGAACTGACCAGCGTACTGATCAGGTTCACCCTTGCGCCGGTGTCACTGAAAAACGGGATCATCGTGAACAGGCGGCCGAGCAGCAGAAAAAGCGGCGCTCCGGGAGGATGCGGTATCCCGAGGGTATAGGATGTGGTGATGGTTTCGCCGCAATCCCAGAAAGACAGCGTCGGCGCCATGGTGCTGAGGTACAGTATTTCGGCGAGAATGAAAAGCAGAACCGCGAGAAGACGGTTGATCGACCGATGTGCCATACGTGAAACGTGCTCTCTGATAAAGTGACTTAACCGAATATGAATTCCCCTGCAATGTGATCGGCAAACAAAAAACCTTTCCCGGTCAGGTAAAGGCGCCCTGAATCCTCCCGGACCCATCCTTTCCGCACAAACCGATCGATCGTTTCCGGCAGGCTTTGCCCTAATTTATTGTCTTTTCTCAAAAACTCAACATCAAGTCCGCTGTTTATTCGCAGTGAAAGAAAAACCTGCTCGGTATAGCGCTCTTCCCCGGTCAGGTTTTCCCGGAATGCCAGGGCGTTTCCAGGGTCAAGCAGGTAGCCGGAAAGGCTCGAAACGTTGGCGAACCGGGTTTCCTGGCCGCCGGTCTTCAGGAAACTGTGTGCCGAAGGCCCGAACCCGAGGTACTCTTCCCGCTTCCAGCTTGCGAGATTGTACCGGGAGTGATGGCCGGCAAGGCAGAAATTCGATACCTCGTAATGGTGGTAACCCTGCTTTTCCATCGTTTCAAGCGCGACTTCATACATCATGGCCTGGATATCTTCTCCCGGTACGGCAAGCAGCCCCCTGGAAACATCGCGGTGAAGCAGTGTCTTCGGTTCCAGGGAAAGCATGTAGACCGACAGGTGATGCGGCCTCAAGACAAGAGCGGCATCGAGGTCACTCTCCCAGAGGGTTTTGTCCTCGCCGGGAA
>JAAXXI010000016.1 GCA_013334565.1 Chlorobiaceae bacterium | reverse complement strand
TATCGCTCACGACCATAGCTTTTGGCTAAAGCCGCATACGGTGGTTTGCTCCCTGCTCCTGCAAGCCGAGTGCGAGGGGCCAGACCCTCATCACCTATATTGCTTCGCTACGACACACTAAATAGAGGTGCACTTAATATTCACTGTTGCCTTCGAACAGCCGTTTGTAGTAAAATCTCGAAGTATACAGGGCAGCTGCCGGATTGTGGCCCAATATCCTGTCTTTGGTTACAAGTGTTGTTACCGGAGCTTCCGAATATTTCATGAACAGGGAATCATGACCGACACAAAGCCCGATAACGACATTGAGCTGGGTTCCTTTTTCTTGGAGATACTTTGCCTGAAGGATTGGATTGCACATAGCTTCATGACAGCCTTTCTGTATCTTGAACGAATCGTCTATGCCTATGTCCGTTTTGTCCACCGAACCGATCTTGCAAAGCACTGAAACGGGCTCCAGATCATGAGCCTTGAGAACCTTGCTGAAAAGTCGCGCTTCTTCCACAAGCCCGATGCAGGTAGCCAGACCGACTTTTTTTACTCCGAGACGTCTGGCAAAAGCTATAATCTCCTCGACGCGGGTAAGTTTACCGTAAAAAGCCCCTTCGATCTCTGCCGACACTCTGGCAATAAGAGCATCGATGCCTTCTCCCCGGTAGTGAGCGGTGATGTTATCTGTTTCTTCTTCAGCAACTGAATCAGTTGGGCAGAAGTCGGGAAACTCCTTGTCACGGCGATAACAGTTCAACGAACCGCAATCGGTACAACCCGGATCAGAGGTTTTATTTCTCTTTTGCTTTGTGTTCATGAATACTCTCTCTGTTTTGTTCAGTGAGTTACATCATACCAATCCATTCTCTCGTTCCAAAACAGCCGCAGGAAAAGGAGGCGATCTTTGAAGCTTCCGCAAGGGCGTTGGCAAAGTCTCCGCCTGAAGTTAACAAATAGTAACAGAATGCTCCGTGAAGGATATCACCTGCTCCCAGTGTATCGATCACTTTCGTCCGACCGATTTCTATATAACCTTGCCGATCATTGTCGAAATAGCGTAAAGGATTTTCGCCACGGGTAATTGCAAGATATCTGATCCCTCGTTGCCTTGCATATTCGGTCACATCCTTCGGGGTAACACATTGCGGCGGTTTGAACCTTTCGGAACAGATGACGTAATCAATCAGCGGCAACAATTCGTCACTCCCCTCTTTCCAGCTACCGGCATCCATGACGCATGGAATACCTTTTTGACGGGCATGGGAACATAATTGAATTGCCGCTTTCATCTGATGACCATCGACCAGAACTATGTCTGTATCTGTCAGAAGCTCCATATCGTGAAATGCGTTTGCCTGAACCTTTACCGCATTGATGGAAACAACCGACCGTTCACCTGTCGATCTCCTGACCATTACCGAGGAAAAGGCCGGCGCACCTGACCGGTCTCGATCAAGATCGACATGGATCACATGATATCTTTTGAGATCGTTGAGAGCAACTGCACCTGAAGGATGCTTCCCGACAACGGAAACGAGGGTGCTTTTTCCTCCGAGAGCAGAAAATGCGACTGCCGCATTGGTTGCAGGACCGCCCGCAACGATGAGCTGGTCCAGCGCAACAATTTTTTCATCGATTGCAGGAGGGTTGTCAACCAGATAGATGATATCGACAGTGGTCAACCCACAGAACAACCCTTTTTTCTGCCCGCCTGGGTTCATGTCCTTTATACCTGAGTTTCGGATAAAACCTTGATACAATGACTGTCAGGACTGAAAATACATATTTTCTAGCCTTGCCGACCGGCCAGGCTATCGCCCCAGCCTCTATTTTTTCTGTTCGATCGACGACGTAAGGAATTTAAGGACATCATTCACTGAGTTGGCCAATCTGTCATTGAGCTCACCGAATGTCCTGGTCAAAGGACCGATAATCGCGCTCACTGACTCAACGGTGTTGCTCAGTGCCTCGGTCAGGAACTGGACGATTTTTTCTGATTCGTCAGATTGAGTGCTGAATTCGTCCCGGGAATTGGTCGGCTGTTCGTCTGCCATATTCGCAAGAATTTTTGTCTTGTATTGTAACGATGTTCTGATCAGGATTTCATTTCTACTACTTCAATTCATTTGACGGGATGGAACTTGAAATGAGCCAGTGAAAAGGCATCGGTTCATTTAATTGATAAATATACTGGTTACCGGTCAGTTGCCCGTTTTTGAAAAGTCAATTCGTGACCTTTCAGGACAATATATCTGCGGAACTGAAAGAAAATTAAGGAATTGAAACAGAATTGCATGGAGAAATAAAAACTGCCTGCCACGCTGAATTGAACCTTCTCATCTGCAGTTCATCTTGTCGGCTTGACAGGTATCGCTGAGGGACGTTGATTACTAATTATACTTACAATCGACAGGGCAAGACAATCTGCTGTACAGATCCTGGAGATACTCCAAACGATCGAGCAACTCCTGCATAAGTCATCCTGAGTTCTATGTAATGTCAAAAGGCAGGAAAAAACACACTGCCAAATGTCATTGCCTAGGCAGTACAAAAGAACGGTAACTGGATATTTGTCAACATCCGATCACCAAGCGGCAGTGATCTGCTCAGCGATTTGAAAGAACTGAAACAAAATCGTGAAAAGCCTCACAACTGATACAGATTTACAACGAAAAACTCGCACCAAAGATAGATCTGTAATTCCGGAAAAAAAATCGATATGACAGCGAATCCAGACTTGAGAGCAACTATCAGTTTTCAACTGAAATTCGACAATCGGTCATCATCCAAACTTTTAAAACATTTTAATAAAACCTGATGCATTCATCAGCTCTGGGCACTCTCAAAATCCCTTCAAGGTCAGAATCTTGTCCACCGGTTCTCTTGTGCTGCGAAAGCAATTGATCCTGGCTGCGGTATCGGCGTAACCAAGAGCAACCCCGACAACAATCTTTTCTTCGGCAGGAATCGGCAGATACCGACGTACAATGTCAGGATAATGAGCCAGGGTTGCCTGTATGCACGTGGCCAGGCCCTGATCTGCAGCAGCAATACAAAACGCATTTATAAATGCACCGGCATCCAGCATGACATAAGCGCTCTGTCCTTCCGGCACCGTAAGATATACCAGTACCGGTGCACCGAACGCGTTATAGTTATTCGCCCGATGGGCGTTCCGCATCTCCATGTCTTTCTTGTCGATAGCGAGTACTTCAAGCACGGATTTTCCGACTTCAACGTAACGAGCTTGAAGCTCTCCCTGAAACTTCGAAGGCATGGAAATATCCGGAAGCGGAGGACAACCAGCTTCTGCCTTTTCCACCATTCCTTGCCTGATGGATCGGGCCGTCTGTCCACCGGCTACCCATATCCGCCATGGCTGGGTGTTGCCCCAGCTGGGCGAACATTGTGCGATTTCTACGAGGGAAGTTATTGATGCCTCATCAACCGGTGTATCAAGAAAGCTTCGGCAGGAATGGCGTGCAGCAATCATCTGGCGGAAGTTCATCGGATTCTCCTTTTCTTTACATGGATCGATAAGCATCAGGCTTTTCAGAATAAGAAAGGATATAGTCCAGGCCGGCATAGACGCTCTCTGCAGAACGGTTCAATGTCAATTGTGCAAGAATTTTTGCAAGTGGATGCAGCTTGCCGACAAATGTCCGGGTTCTTGACAGATACTCATGAAGAGGCAAATAGACATCGTCACGTATTGATTTGATATCAATATTGACAAATCCGGCTTTGGAGAGTTTGTTGGTATAGGATGGGATTAAATAGTAGTTTTCATGCGGAATATTGAATTTTCCTGCGACAAGGTTCCATGAAATCCATTGCTCCATTCGCCTGAAGAGGTTATCGGATTTTTTCATTGGTAAAATGTCCGCTGTCACAAGCCTTCCACCCGGACGCAAAACGCGGAACGCTTCTTTGAAAAAATCCTCACGTGTTCTGTAGTGAAAAGCACTTTCCACGGAAACAACCAGATCAACGGATTCATTTTCGATCGGCATCTCTGTTGCCGAACCTTCTCTTAAATCTATTGATTTCCCGAGTCCCGCATCGGCAACATTCATCCGGGCCCGCTTGACCTGAGAATTCGTAATATTCAGCCCGATTATTTTTTCGGGTTTCATGTTCCTTGCCCAGAGGATGTCCTGGTCGCCATAACCATAACCGCAATCCAATACGGTATCGCCTGGACCCATGCCGCCTCTTTTCGCCACCAGAAGAGGAAGCTCTTCACTGGCTTCATCAATCGTATCCACATCACGCCAATAGCCAAGATTCAGATATAACGCATTCTCGGTAAGTGAAGAGGTGCCAATCAAATCATAGACTTCCGTTGTCTTCAGCCCATGGAATGGATTGAAAAGCCAATTCAGATATCTGAAAAAACGATCTGTTGTGTTCTCTGACATGGTGATAATTTGTTTTCCGCTGAAAACCGACTGTTACTATCAAATAAGTTAAATATAGTACGGGGATGATTCGGTCCTTCCGGTAATCACCCCCAATGAATCGGGGGCGGCTTCGCTTCGCTCACCGTCCAAATGCCCTTCGGCCATTTAGTCGAACACCTCTTCCTGGGTTCGAACCCCTCCCTGAAATGCAAAAAGCCCCGCTTGCACAGGGCTTTGTTGCGGAGAGGGAGGGATTGATTCGTCCCTTCCGGTCCTCACCCCCAATGAATCGGGGGCGGCTTCGCTTCGCTCACCGTCCAAATGCCCTTCGGCCATTTAGTCGAACACCTCTTCCCCGGGTTCGAACCCCTCCCTGAAATGCAAAAAGCCCCGCTTGCACAGGGCTTTGTTGCGGAGAGGGAGGGATTCGAACCCTCGATAGCTCTATACGAACTATGACGGTTTAGCAAACCGTTGCCTTCAGCCGCTCGGCCACCTCTCCTGGATTTTTTCGTGCGGAGGATGAGGGACTCGAACCCCCATGGGCGTGAACCCGGCAGTTTTCAAGACTGCTGCCTTACCAATTAGGCTAATCCTCCAGTATGTAAAGAACAGGTACCAAAGATAGTGAATCGACGGAAAAATGCCAGAAAAATTATCTCTCGATTCAGCAACTTTTTTCAATGGAAAATAGAGACCGTACCACTTTCCCCTTCTCTCAGCTATCATCCCGGTCTTCCACTCAGTCCTCAGAACTCAGTCCCCAGAACTGATTTCCCTGGCGGAGAGGGAGGGATTCGAACCCTCGAGGGCTGTTACACCCTACCCGCTTTCCAGGCGAGCGCACTAGACCAACTATGCGACCTCTCCGTGTTAAAAGGCCTGTAATTTACATTCTATTTTTCATTTTCAAAACGCATTATGTGCCGGTAAACGATGAAAAATTTTTTTACAGGCTTTATTTTCATTTCCCCGGCCTTGTATTTCAGCTGATGAACATTGTTATACTATGTTCACTTTTTGTAAATTGGCAAAAGTAAATTGCCGTAATCCCTTAATCTGCAGCTGATGAATAAAATTCTCTATGAAGCCCTGACTTTTGACGATGTTCTGCTGATACCGGCATATTCGAGCGTTCTCCCTAAAGAAACGACAACAGCAACCCGGCTGACAAAAAAAATAGGCCTGAACATTCCCCTGGTCAGTGCAGCTATGGATACAGTCACCGAAGCGCGTCTTGCTATAGCGCTTGCTCGCTCAGGTGGTATCGGCATCATCCACAAGAACCTTTCGATCGACGAACAGGCGCGTCAGGTTGCAAAAGTCAAGCGTTACGAAAGCGGTATCATCCGCAATCCGTTCACCCTCTATGAAGATGCCACGATGCAGGATGCGCTCGACCTGATGCTTAAGCATTCCATTTCCGGCATCCCTGTCATCGCAAGGCCTCAGTTCGAAGGCGACACCCGCATGACGCTCAAGGGCATTGTCACCAACAGGGATCTGCGCATCAAACCGGAGCTCGACGCGAAAATCTCGAACATCATGACAAGCCGGAACCTCATCACCGCAAAAGAAAATGTAGGGCTCGAAAAAGCGGAAGAGGTCCTGCTCACCAACAAGATCGAAAAACTCCTCATCACGGACGAAGAAGGAAACCTTACCGGCCTGATCACGTTCAAGGATATCAAGAAACGCAAACAGTTCCCGAATGCCTGCAAGGACAGCCAGGGTCACCTTATGGTCGGTGCAGCTGTAGGAATCCGGGCAAACACCATCGACAGGGTAAAAGCGCTCGTGAATGCCGAAGTGGATGTCATTGCCGTTGATACGGCACATGGCCACAGCAAGGCTGTGATCGACATGGTCAAGAGCATCAAACACGTTTACCCCGACCTGCAGGTCATTGCCGGCAACGTCGCCACACCTGAAGCGGTAAGGGACCTTGTAGCCGCCGGAGCAGACTGTGTGAAAGTCGGTATCGGTCCGGGCAGTATCTGTACCACCCGCATCGTCGCCGGCGTCGGTATGCCGCAGCTGACTGCCATAATCAACTGTGCCGAAGAAGCTGCAAAAACCGGCACGCCGATCATCGCTGACGGCGGCATCAAATACAGCGGCGATATAGCTAAAGCCCTCGCTGCCGGAGCTGATTCCGTAATGATGGGCAGCATTTTTGCAGGCACCGACGAAAGTCCGGGTGAAACGATCCTGTACGAAGGAAGAAAATTCAAGACTTACCGCGGCATGGGCTCGCTCGGCGCCATGTCCGAACCTGAGGGCAGCAGCGACCGCTACTTCCAGGACGCTTCCAGCGAATCGAAAAAGTATGTACCGGAAGGGATCGAGGGCCGTATCCCGGCAAAAGGCAGCCTCGACGAGGTAGTATACCAGCTCATAGGCGGCCTGAAATCATCGATGGGCTATTGCGGTGTCGGCAATATCGGCGACCTCAAAACAAAAACCTCTTTTGTGCGCATCACCTCCGCGGGTCTGAGGGAGAGCCATCCGCACGATGTGAAGATCACCAAGGAAGCTCCGAACTATTCAACGGCAACGTAGGGATCCGGGTACTGGGAGCTGGAAAGTGGGGTCTGGGGGGTTAGATGCTCGTGTTCTGTGTTCAGCTCCGTCAGGAGCTGAACATTGGTATACAGGGGTGGCAACTCCTGTATGGAAAATCAAATTATCTGGGTTTAGCTTCGTGGGAGCGGTATCCCGATATACCGCTCCCGACATATCGGGACTGAAGGGAAAATTTATAGTTATCGGCCATGTATACACGGGGTTTCACCCCGTGCTACCCATATACCACCCCTACGGGGCTTCCCATTTCCCACTCCTCACTCATCCGTCAGACCTTCGAGACGGTCTTCGAGATCGGCATAGATTTCCTGGAGTTCGGCGATGGTATCCTGGTCGGCTTTCCACATACCGCGGCCATGCGCCTCGAGCATTCGTCCCACGATATTCTTGATTGCCTGAGGGTTCACCTTTGCAAGCCTCTCCCTCATTTCCGGATCGAGAGCGTAGGTCTCCGCCGTTTTCTTGTAAACCCAGTCATCGACACTCTTGGTCACCGCATCCCATCCAAGCATGTAGGTAACACGGTTGCTGATTTCCGCGGCGCCGCTATGACCATGCTTCAGCATACCCTCGAACCATTTCGGGTTAAGCAGTTTCGCGCGATACTCGACACGAAGTGATTTGTCCGCGTCGTCAACCTTGATGTCCGATGTGAACGATTCAACGTAATTGAGCTTGACGTCGCTCGCCCTTGTGTTCCGGCGGCGGGCGGCAAGCTGCAGGGATCCTGATGACGAGAAGTAGTGGTCGATGTCCGAGATACCGAATTCGGTTGAGTCAACCTGATGCACGACACGGTCGACCGACCCGAGAAGGCTCTTGAGGATTTCGGTCTCCTTCTCACCTTTTCTGTTACCGCCGTAGGCGTTGCTGTTGCGTCGGATGAAGAGGTCGTCGAGGTCACCCTCGTTCTCCCAGGCAGAATCCTCGATCATGTCGTCGACATAGGTGCCGTAAGCTCCCGGCGGCTGCGTGAACTGACGGGAAGTCGCACTATCGAATGATACCCCGGTGGCAAGCGCTTCATTCACATGCTTTTTGATATAGTTCATCTCCTCGGGTTCGTTTGCTTTAGCAGCCTCTTTCACGAGACGGTCGAGCTGGTCCATGAGCACACCGAAAGCATCGCGGAAAATCGGGCTGAGCTGCATGAGCACATCGATACGCGGACGCTTGAGCTGTTCGAGCGGTACGAGCCTGTAGTGGCTGATCTTGCCTGAACCGTCATATGCCGGTTCGCCGCCTGCAAGCCTTATGGCTACGGCAACCGCTTCACCCTTCGTCTTGATCGTATCGAGCCCCCACAACACCTGCGCGATGGTTTCAGGATACTGGCCGTTGTTTTCATCGAGGTGCTTCTTGATGATACTGTCCGCAATGAGGGTTCCCCGCTTGAAAGCAAGTTCTGAGGGGATCCTCCATGGGTCGATGGAATGAATGTTGCGTCCTGACGGAAGCACATGCACACCATCACGCACCAGGTCGCCGCCGGGACCTGAAGGAATGTACCTGCCATCGAGCACTTTCACCAGTGCATTCATCTCGTTGTTGTTGTCGCGCAACGCGTAGAGCAGCTGAGCGCCTTCCTGGGTAAGCTTGTCGACAAGCGGCATCGCGTCGGGAGGGATCTGGGTCCCGCCGGTTATCGAGGCGAATACGCCTGCCGCATTCTTGCGGTCGAAGAAGACCTGTTCGACAAAATCCCTGCAGGCACGCTCGACCCATTCCTTGAAACGGATCGCTTCCTCGTCTCCTTTCCTCGACGATCCAAGAAGCTCCTCATAGCTCCGGTAATGTCCGTTCCTGCCTGAGCAGGCCATAAGAACACCGGGCAGCGTCTTGCCATCTTCTCCCCTGTTTTTCAGGGTTTCTGTGACTGTAATAACCTGGGAGTCGATCGGGCTTGCTTCGCCGAAAACATGAAGTGAATTGGAAATAAGCCTGTTCTCGAGCTCGGCGACATAGCTGTAGAGACGGCTGACATAGTCACCGAACGGCTCGCCTTCGCGTTTCGGACAGTCATCGGTGAGGTTGAGCAGCTCCGCCTTGTCCATGATGGCTTCCTCGACACCTGAACTCTCGGACTGAAGCTCCTGAGAAACGGAAAGGAACCTCTCACGGAAATCGACAAGCAGGTCTTTCAGTGCAGGCAGTTCCTTGTAGAGGCCTGCGCGTGAGAGAGGCGGAACGACATGCGAAACCATGGTGGCAAGACCGCGGCGTTTCGCTATCGACGATTCGCTCGGATTGTTCACCGGGTAGATATAGAAATGCGGAGTATCACCGAGCAGCGCATCCGGCCAGCAATCGCCGGTAAGACCTGTAGGAAGACCGGGCATCCATTCCACGGAACCGTGCATGCCGACATGGATGAGGGCATGAGCATTATATTCGCGGCTGATCCAGCGATAGAACGAGATATACTGATGATGGGGAGTGTTGGACTTGTCGAAAAGCAGACGCATCGGATCACCCTGGACGCCCATACGCGGCTGCACACCGATAAACATGTTTCCGAATTTCACACCGCCGATAAAGACATCTTCATCACCCATCGGAACGATCTCTCCGGGGAATTTCTGCCACCGCTCTTCGATGCGTTCGCGCTCTCGCACGGTGGTGAGTTCCTTGAATTTTTCGTAATTGACCGTCGGAGCTTCCCGCTTGTTCAGCTGCACCTGATGGTCTGTCGCCCGGTCGAGGGCGGCAAAAAGCGCATCAGCCGATTCGGGGAGCTGACCGACATTGTAGCCTTCCTTCTTCAGGCGCTGCAGGACAGCAAAAAGGGTTTTCGGAACATCGAGCAGCGCTGCGCTTGCCTTTTTGCCAAGGCCCGGTGGATAATCATACACGACAAAAGCGAGTTTCTTATCGCGGTTCGGTGTCGCACGCAGGCGCATGAACTGCTTGATGACGGTGGCAAGCCTTTCGAGGCGTTCATGCACCGTTTCCACTTTCCCGTCCTTAAGTGCACCGAGAATGATCGGAGAGGTCGCACCGTCCATCTCGGGAATCGAATAGGTAAAGGTGATCTGCATCGGGGATACGCCGACTTCCTGCCAGGACTCAAACTCCTGCGTAAGAAGCGGTTGCGCGATAATATAAGGAGCATCGAGCTTCGCCATGATCTCCTCGCGAGCTTCAGAAGCCGTTCCGGGTTTTGTGGAACCTGCAGGACCGCCGACAAGACCGAATCCCATCATGTTGACCAGCATGTCGAGATTCTCCCTGAGCAGCCAGTCCCTGACAAGCACATGCCCTTCGACACCCATCACGAAAGCCGGGAAGATATTGATGCCGTTCTTTTCAAGGACCCTGATGGTATTGTCGATATAGGTTTTTTCCTGGATCAGGTGCTTGCGGAAAAAAAGAATAGCGATCTTCTGGCCTTTGTCGAGGTTGATGCCGCGTTTCTTGGCCCAGCTCTTATAGCTTTTAACATCCTTGAAATAAGCCGGAGCATCAGGGTGGTAAAGGCCCATATTGGGAACATCGACAATAGGCCCGACTTTGACAGGTTCATTAAAATATTCCCTGAGCACAAGACGGAACATGTTGGCGATATTATCCGCGGTCGGCTGCATCCAGTAGGAATAAACCGTGAGCCAGTTCTTGAAATCCTTGGCCTTGTTCGGAACGAGCGGAAGAATGGTGCGCATGATCTTCATCAGCTTCATATAACCGTAAAGCGCATCTTCGTCACGGCCTTTCACCAGCATTTTTGCGACTTTCTTGACCATGTCCGGCATGCCGGACTTTCCTTCGGAGACAACATAGTTGCCCACTTTGGTCAAGGCCATGGCCTCAGGCATGGACTCGAAAACAAAAACGGTCTTGTTGTCGTTGCCTTGTTCGATCTGTTCCTTGAACCAGTCAACCTGCTCCTTGAACTGGATCATGCTCATGAATACGCAGTCAGCCTCCTGGAGGGCTTTTGCGGCTTCGGGATTCTGCTTCTCAAGGTCAATATCGCTCCACTGGGTCAGCTGAGCGTCATTTTCAAGGAGGGTTTTGATTTTTTTCCAGAGACCTGCGTTGTACTGCTCAAGGCCTACAATTGCAGCGATCTTACGGCGAGTAGACATGATGTGGTATTGTGATGAGCATTAGAAGAAATCCTGAACTAATTTCATTATCAGTACTTCTAATGTATAAAAGCGCTTGAAAATTCCGAAACAGCCTTTCCGGAAAAATAACCGGAAAGGCTGTTTCACAAACTAAAAACTCAGGGCGGCATCGACAATCTGGTCCGCTTTTGCATTCGGAAGATAGAAATAACGTCCGCCGAGGTTCTGGGCAAGTTTCGGGGCCTCCCCTCTCGACAGATAGTTCATCTGCGTATCAATGACAATTGCGGCCACACCGTCAGCCTGGATGGAACGTGAAAGCGCTTCAATTTCCTGTTCGAGCTGCTCCTTCGGGGCTTTTTCCGCATTCGGATCGAAAGCCGCCTGAAGACCGATGTTTCCTCGACCGTCTGTTATCAGAACAAACATGATCTGCGTGATACCCTTGGTACGAGCCTGCTTTGCTGTCTCCCAGCCAAGATAGAGGGCCGATGCAAGTGGCGTTCCGCCGCCGGTCGGAAGCACGTCAAGCTCCCTTTTGGCGCGGTCGACGCTCTGTGACGGAGGCAGAAGAACCTGAGCCTGCTTTCCGCGGAACGAGATCAGGGCAACCTGATCACGGTGCACATAGGCATTCTGCAGAAGACTCGCAACAGCACCCTTGGCCTGCCTCATACGGTTGAGGGCCATGGAACCGGATGCATCGACCATGAAGATGAACAAGGTACCTGACTTGTCGCGGAACCGTTTGATCTTCACGTCGTCTTTAGAAATGATCAGAGCGTTTCTTTTCTTGATTCCCTTCTTCAGGCTTTCCTGCCTGCGGCTTTCCTGCCAGGGAGCTGCTGAAATCAGTGTCGGAATGAGCGCGACTTTCCCGCTGCGCATCTCGCCGGGCTGGGCCCTGACAAAACGGCCGCGCCGGTTGTTGAGCGCCTCTCCCCGGCTTCCCGACTTCGCTTTCTTCTTCGAGGCGAGCGAAATGTTGAGAATATTATCGGGAAGCTCCATTTCGATGGCATCCATCATGAGTTCCTCGATCATGTCGGGAGTATCTTTCTGCTCCTCTTCCGCTTCGGCATCAGGAGTATCGGCCTGCGTGTTTTCGTCCTCGGCTTCCGGTTCCTCGTCGGGAGGAGGTTCCTCCTGAGGAGGCATTTCGTCGGCTTCTGCTTCACGTTCCGGCATGCGGGTAGCGCGCGGAATAAGCACCAGCTTGATGGCAAGTTTCATATCCTCTTCCTCGACGTCGCTGCGTTGTGCAAGTGCAGCACTGGCAATAGCGGCACGAATACAGAAAATATCCGCACGGTTCCCTTCCACACCGAGGCTCAGAGCGGTCTGTACCAGCGCCTGCATCTGTTCACTGGTGATCGAAACATGAGGAAGCTGCTCCCTTGCAGCCTGTATCAGCCCGCCAAGCATCTTCAGCTCGTCTTCGGTATCTTCCGAGTCCCTTTTGCCCAAAACCGTATCGATGATCTTCTTGCGGGCCCTGAAATCGTTCTGGGCGGTAAACGGCACTATCATCCCTATCCTGTCAAGCAAGCCCATGCGCACTTCGCCATCGCTTGGATCGTACGTGCCCAAAAGCATGAACTTGGCGGGATGCACTTCGCTGAGGCCTTCACGTTCGACGAGCACTTCGCCGCGCGACATGGCATCCATGATATGCGAAACAGCGGAGCTGTCTAGAAGGCTGAGCGAATCGACATAGAGCACACCTTCGTGCGCCTTTGTGAGCACGCCGTGCTGTACCACGCGGACTCCGGCGGTAAGGGTTGCTTCTAGATCGACGCCACCGATAAGACGGTCTTCAGTAACGTTGAGAGGTAATTCCACGAACGGTGTGCTTTCAGGAAGGATACCAGAAAACGCCCTGGCCAGGGTCGATTTGCCGGATCCTACAGCCGAAGGGATCACTACACCGCAAAGCTCGGGATCGACGGCCAGCAGCATGAGCGCCTGCTTGGCCAGATCCATTCCTACAATATCGGTAAAAGCTATCATTATACTGCTTCCGCTTCTCCAAGTACTTTAGCAAGTTCACGTTCAATTTTCTCACCGGCATCAAGGGTCTCGAGCGGATCCTTGCGCAGACGGTGGCGCAGACAGAGCCCGGCGATATCCTTTACATGTTTCATGGTGACAACCTTGTCGCCCAGGAATGCCGCGTGTGCATGTGCTGTACGGGTAATGGTAAGTTCTCCGCGGTGGCCGTCGATGCCGAGGTTCATGCAGAGCTTTGCGATATCGGTCAGCACCTTGTCGTCCATGGTGACTTCCGGAAGTATCGCTTTTGCCAGCTCGATCTTCTTCTGAAGCTTCACTTGTTCACGGTGGTATTTCTTCATGAATGCATCCGGGTCTTCGTCGAAATCACGACGGCGTTTGACGATGTCAACCCTCTTTGCGACATCGAGAATGGTAACGATTCTTGCATGGAGACCGAAACGGTCGAGAAGCTGCGGGCGGAGCTCGCCCTCTTCAGGGTTACCTGAGCCGACAAGAACGAAACGGGCCGGGTGACGGATACTGATACCTTCACGTTCGACCACGTTCTTGCCGCTGGCGGCAACGTCGAGAAGCACGTCAACAAGGTGATCGTCAAGGAGGTTGACCTCGTCGATGTAAAGGAAGCCGCGGTTCGCCTGTGCAAGGAGGCCGGGCTCGAAGGCTTTGACGCCGCTGGTGAGCGCCTGTTCGATATCGATGGTACCGCAGACGCGGTCTTCAGTAGCGCCAAGCGGAAGATCGACGACCGGCACAGGGATTTTCTCAAGTTTGATCGATTCCGGATCGATTTTGTTCCCGCCTTTCTTGCCGCCTTCCATTTCAATATACTGCTCGACGGTACGGTTGTAGGTATCTCCGGCGACTCTGTCGATAAGAGGAAGCACTTCGGCAAGTGCCCTCACTGTTGTGCTCTTGCCGGTACCCCTATGGCCCATCACAAGCACACCGCCGACCCTCGGATCGATAATATTGAGTATCAGACTGAGCTTCATCTCCTCCTGACCTACAATTGCCGTAAACGGAAAAGCCTGACCGCTCTTCTTTTTCGACGAAGCCTTTGCGGGTTTCACTGCTTCAGGTGCTGTTGCGTTTACTGCCTGATCAGCCTTTTCCTTTGCCGCAACAGTTTTTTTTGCAACTGTTTTCTTAGCAGCACTCTTTTTTGCAACTGTTTCAGTCTGACTCATAATTGATCGTTTGGTTGACACCTCCGCCCCGCAAAGCGCAAAAACCTTGGCAGGAAAAGGTTTACTGTTTTTATAAGAACTTTTAAATAATAGAGATTGAATTTATGCTTTTGGCAAGACAAACGAAAATGTTTTCACAATACCGGCCCGGGAAAGAAAAAAGATCATTACACATCATTAATACCGCACAAATTAATCATTTTTTTTCCTGGAATAACGTTGCTTTCAGCAAACAGCGAATGACAGAAAAGAAGCTTCCGAAAAGTGACTTCGCTAATGTTCCAGGGCATTTTCCGCAGCCTCCCTGACGGTTTCCGAGAGCGTTGGATGAGCGTGGATCATCGAAGCAAGCTGCAGGGAGGTGACCTCGAGGCTTCGTGCAAGCACAAGCTCACCGACCAGCTCGACAGCACCATGCCCGACAAGGTGTGCACCGAGGAGGCGGTCATCGGCTGCATTGAACACCAGCTTGACAAACCCGTCGAGTGAACCGTAAGCATTTGCCTTGCCTGAAGAGGCGAACGGCGAACGTCCGACCCTGACGTTGAAACCCTGATCTATCGCCTGCTTTTCGCTCAGCCCGATGCTTGCAACCGAAGGTTCGGCATAGACGCATCGGGGAATCTTTGTTTCATCGACCGGTTCCGGGTTATTCCCTTTAATAGTTTCGACGGCGACAACAGCCTCTGCTGAAGCCTTGTGCGCGAGCAGCATACCGCCACGTACATCGCCGATGGCAAATATATGCGGCACCGATGTCCTGCATGCACCATCGGTAACGATAAACCCTCTCGAGGTTTCCACACCTGCCTGTTCAAGCCCGAGCCCGTCACAGTTACCCGTAACCCCTACCGCCACAAGCAGGCAATTCGCACTGACGGATTGCGGCTCGCTTCCTTCAACAGCTAATGTCGCAATAAGTCCGTCAGACTCTTTCGTGATATTGCCGAGCTTCGCACCGGTAACAACGTTGATTCCGGCTTTCTCGAACGATCGCTTCAGTGCGGCTGAAATCTCTTCGTCCTCGAGCGGAAGAAGACGCGGCATCATTTCCACCAGCGTAACCGCTGATCCTGCTTTGGAGTAGAACCAGGCCATTTCGACACCGATTGCACCGCCTCCAAGAACGATCATCGAAGCCGGAACACTTTTCAGCGCGAGCGCTTCCCGTGAGGTTATGATCCGCTCGCCGTCCGGTTCGAGCCCTGGAAGCTGCCGTAAACGCCCCCCGGCAGCTATGATGATATGCTCCGCATGCAATGCTGCGACACGCTCCCCGTCACGCAGGACATCGAGATCGTGCGGAGATACTATCAACGCGTCTCCCTGTATAACTTCGACCCCGGATCTTGCGAGTGTAAACCCGGTACCTTTGGAAAGTTTCTGTGCGACAGTCCTGCTTCGTTTGACAACTGCAGCAAGATCGATTTCCGAAGCCTGAACGGCAAGACCGAAAGAAGACGCCTTTCGGAAAAGATCATACACTTCGACACTCCTGAGAAGCGCTTTCGTTGGAATGCAGCCCCAGTTAACGCATACGCCGCCAAGCGCGCCTTTTTCGACAAGACAGACTTTCATACCGGCTTTTGCAGCTCTGAAGGCTGCTTCGAATCCTCCCGGACCAGAACCGATAACGGCAAGGTCGACGGCAAGATGTTTCACTTCGTCAGGCAACTGTTGCATTGAATGCATTGAATATGATATGGTTTTGCTATACTAACGGCTATTGAACGCAGGATTGATCGAGACCATTCAAACCTGCGAACAGCCATACCCGGCAATCAAGTTCCGCAAAATGCAAAATCAGCCGTTAAAAAACCAATCGGATGTTCAGCAGGAACCGGCCCTTGAACCTAAAAAGCTCACCATACAGGTCAGCAAGGTTCAATCCTCCATGCGCATCGACCAGTATCTGACAAGGCAGGTTGAAAACGCAACGCGAAACAAAGTTCAGGAGGCCATAGAAGACGGAAGGGTTCTGGTTAACGGAAAAACCGTCAGATCTAACTACCGCATCAAGTCATGCGATATTATAGAGATGACCTTCCTGCGTCCACCCGCGCCCGAGCTCGCACCCGAAGAGATCGATATCGATGTCATGTACGAAGACAGCGACATGATGGTGATCAACAAAAGACCCGGCATGGTTGTCCACCCGGCTTTCGGCAACTGGACCGGAACGCTTGCCAACGCGATCCTCTTCCATATCGGCAAGGATGCGGAAGAGCTCGACAAATCCCAGCTTCGTCCGGGCATCGTCCACCGCCTCGACAAAAACACCTCCGGGCTCATTATCATCGCAAAAAATACCCTTGCCCTGCACCGGCTTGCAAGGCAGTTCGCCGAACGGCAGGTGCAGAAAACTTACAAGGCTATAGTCTGGGGTGTTCCCGATCCGCCCGACGGCACCATTAAAACCAACATAGGACGATCCAGAAAAGACCGGAAAGTCATGGCGAATTTTCCTTTCGAAGGCAAGGATGGCAAAACAGCCGTGACGGATTATATGGTTACAGAAGATTTGCAATGGTTTTCGATGGTATCGGTCACACTCCATACCGGCAGGACCCATCAGATCCGGGTCCACATGCAGCACATCGGTCACCCGATAGTCGGTGATGAAACATACGGTGGAACCGCAATACGTACTCTCCCGTTCAGCAGAAGCGATCAGTTTGTAAAAAACCTGCTTGAAATCCTTCCCCGTCAGGCCCTACATGCCGAAACCCTTTCATTTCATCAGCCCATGACCAGGGAAAAGGTGACATTTACCGCTCCGCTTCCAGAAGATATGCTGGCCGCCTTTGAAAAAATACGCACCATTGTGCGAAATACATCCATCTGACCTTCTTTCTTATTGTGGTTTGCTTTTTTTCTTCGATAAGACTATTCTGTGTGTTCCCATAAAGGTTCGGGACAGTGTAAAAACTTGTAAAAGCGGAAACTAACCTATCACTTCTACCAGTCATGAAAGTACTTCTCGTCAATGGAAGCCCGCGCAGCGAAGGGAATACCAGCAAACTTCTCAAGCTTGCAGCAAAAACCCTTGAATCTGAAGGTATAGAAACCGAACTCGTCCAGGTCGGCGGCACGATGATCAGAGGCTGTCTCTCCTGCTACCGCTGTATTGAACTGAAAGACAGGCAGTGTTCGACAAAAAACGACAACTTCAACGCGATATTCAATAAAATGCTCGAAGCCGACGGCATGATCCTCGCTTCTCCGACTTATTTTGCGGACATTACTCCTGAGCTTAAAGCCCTGATTGACAGATCGGGTTATGTATCGCGGGTAAACGGCAACCTTTTCCACCACAAAGTCGGAGCGGCTGTTGTTTCATTACGCAGGGGCGGCGGTATTCACGCTTTCGATACCATCAACCACCTTTTCCAGATCTGTAGCATGTTCATTGTCGGTTCAACATACTGGAACCTCGGATTTGGAGGAAAGGAAGGCAACGAGGTGGAAAAGGACCATGAAGGTCTGGAAAATATGCGGGACCTTGGCAAGTCGATGGCTTTCCTGCTGAAAAAACTGCATGGCTGCTGAACGAGAATGACTTTTTCCCGGCTCACGATGAGCTTTGTTATGGAAAACCCGTTGGCATGAAAGACAAAAGCCTGAAAAATGGCAAACAGGACCGGATTGAATTATTTACTCATGTAGATCCTATGACTATGTTTTTGAAAAAAGCTTTTCTTACGATATCGACTGCCGTTTTTCTTCTCACTCCGTATGCTCTTCATGCAGATCAGAACTCTGCGAATCAGAAACTCTCCGCACCTCCTGAAGACAGGATCGTCGATGAGTATTACGGCCTGAAAATCCTCGATCCATTTCAGCCCCTTGAAAAACTCGATGATCCGAAAGTCCAGCAATGGATGAAGGAACAAACAGTTTATGCCCGTACCGTTCTTGACAACATTCCGGGACGCAAGGATCTGCTCGAAAAAATCAGGGATTTCGATAAAAGAAGAACATCAAAGGTTTACAGCCTCTCTGTTACCGACAATGACCTGTATTTCTATCTGAAGGAAACTCCGGATGATGAAACCGGCAAACTTTTCACCCGTGAAGGGTTCAGCGGCAAGGAAACCATGCTCTTCGACCCGGCTACGTTTTCCGGCGGCAGCGATAAAAAATATGTCATTACCGGCATATCGGCTTCCGAAAAAGGAGCAAAAGTAGTGATATCGATATCTGCAAACGGATCTGAAAACAGTATCCTGCTTGTCATGGATGTCGCTTCAAAAAAAATCTATCCGGAAAAGATAGACCGCTGCAGGTTTGCCAGCCCGTCATGGCTGCCCGATGAAAATGCATTTCTCTATAACCGTCTGCTGCCGGTTACAAATCCGGGTCAGAACCCTCAGAACGACAGCAAAGTCTTTCTGCATGTCGCAGGCACCGATCCGTCAACCGACCGTGAAATCTTCTCGAGAACTACCGACCCGCAGCTGAATATACGGAGCGAAGATATTCCCGGTGTCGAATACAACACCAAATGCGGCTATCTTTTCGCGTATGTCATGAATGTCGACCGGAGGCTTACCGTTCACTATGCGCCCGCTTCCGAAATAACCGGAACGAAAATCAACTGGAAACCGCTTTTCCGCCCCGAGAACGAAGTCCATGATTTTGCGGTGAACAAAAGTGAAATCTATTTTTACACTCCAAAAAACGCGCCGCATTTCAAGGTCATGAAAACCGCGCTTGCCAGGCCGGACTTGCTTCACGCAGAAACGGTCATCCCTGAAAATCCGCACGCAAAGCTCACATCGTTTGTCCTTACCAGCGAAGCTCTCTATTTCACTCAGTCGATAAACGGTGTAAAAGCGAAGCTTTACCGTCAGGAGTACGGCAGCAAATCTGCCGTTGAGCTCCAGCCCCCGTTCAATCCGGGTACCATTACGCTTTTTTCGAAAAGCTTCCTCTTCCCTGACATCTGGATCGTTATTGCAGGATGGGCAAACGATTTCCGGAGATACCGGTATGATGCGGCAAAAAACGAGTTCCGCAAGGAAACGCTTTCATCTCCTGCTGAGTATCCGGAATACAGCGACCTTGTTGTTGAAGAACTTATGGTCCCTTCACACGACAATGTCATGGTGCCACTCTCTGTTGTTTATAAAGCGGGATTGAAAAAAGACGGCGGGAACCCGGCGTTTCTCTACGGGTACGGTGCGTACGGCAAGGCGGTAACTCCATATTTCAGCCCTGCAATGCTGCTCTGGACGATCAAAGGCGGTGTCCTCGCATATGCGCATGTCAGGGGCGGCGGTGAACTCGGAGATGCATGGCACACCGATGGCATGAAAGGAAACAAGCCCAACACCTGGAAAGATCTTATAAGCTGTGCACTTTATCTCGATGAAAACGGCTATACCCACAGCGGTAAAATTGCAATTAACGGTGCAAGTGCCGGAGGAATTCTCGTCGGACGGGCAATGACAGAACGACCGGACCTGTTTGGCGCCGTGATCGCCCAGGTAGGCCTGATGAACCCTCTTCGTGGAGAGCTGACACCGAACGGACCGGTAAACGCACCTGAATTCGGAACCGTTAAAAACAGGGGCGAATGCATGGCACTTATTGAGATGGACCCCTACATCAATATCGACGACAACGTGCCTTACCCGGCAGCACTTGTAACTGCAGGGCTCAACGATCCGAGGGTGATCGCATGGCAGCCGGCAAAATTTGCTGCGCGTCTGGCAAAGGCGAGCGCTTCCGGCAAGCCTGTGCTCTTTTATGCGGACGGCAAGTCAGGCCATGGTATAGGCAACACCAAAACAAAGGATTTCGCATCGATGGCAGATGTGCTGAGTTTCGGTCTCTGGCAGACCGGCCATCCTGAATTCCAGAAGAAGTAACATTGAAACCCCTGGAAAAGCGGCTTTTTATAGTTCACCTTTGAGGTAAGACAGCCGTTTTTCCTCCGGAAACCGCTCGATAGCGTATCGAAGCATGGTCCGGGGCATCCTGCGGTAATGCTGCAACAGAAAACGCTCTTCAGCCGCCATATCCCGCTTGCCGACTTCCCGAAGCATCCAGCCTGCAGCCTTGTGGATCAGGTCTTCCCTGTCATCGAGCAGCTCTCCTGCAATTGCAAGCGTATCTTCGAACTCGCCCTGTCTGATGAAATAGAATGTGGCTGTTATGGCTATCCTTCGTTCCCAGAGATCACTGGAAACGGCAAGGGTGTAAAGCGGCGATCTCGAACGCTGAAACAGAAACCTGCCGACGATATGGGGAGACGATATGTCCACAAGGTCCCAGTTGTTGATGAAACACGTGTTTGTGATGTAGAGCTCATATATCTTTTCCCGACCCACCTGCTCTGCTCCTGAAAAACGGTGCATCAGGAGAAGCAGGGCGACCAGGCGGTCTTCATGATAGGGTGAATGAAGCAGTTCGAGCACTTCCTGCAGAGGAGTGTCTGCGAATGAACGTGCAATTTTCCTCAGCACAGGAACGCGAATACCCCGGAAGAGGTCCCCTTCACCATACTGCCCCGGTCCGGTTTTGAAAAACCGCCCAGCAAAAAGAGCTGCGTCCTGATCGGCAAGCTCTTCGAGTTTAGAACGAATCTTCGCAGCGGTCATGTCTGCATTCCTTTTCACCTTCACGCTCTTTCGGCAAGTTCCGTCCACCGTTCCATGTCTGTTTCGAGTTTCTGCTGAAGCTGATGCAGTTCATCGCCGATTTTCTTCTGCTTATCGAAATCATTTCCGGCCGAGGCAAGCCGTTCCGCCAGTTGCGACTGAAAAGCCTCCGACTTGCTGATCGATTGTTCGAGCATCTCGAGCTCCCGCTTTTCCTTTCCGCTCAGTTTGTCAGGCCGGGAAACGTTTTTTTCGACTTTTTTCGTTTCCCTCTGCTCCGGTTTCTTCACGAACTTCTCTTCCCTGGATGCTTTCATCTCGAGATAGACGGAATAGTTTCCGGGATAGCGCTTCACGGCACCGTTTTCTTCAAAAGCGAAAATGTATTCGATCGTCCGGTCAAGGAAATACCGGTCATGACTGATCACCAACAGGCATCCTGCATAGCTGTCGAGAAAATCCTCGAGCACCCGAAGGGTCGGAATATCGAGATCGTTGGTAGGCTCGTCAAGCAGCAGCACGTTAGGGGAAGCCATCAGCTGCCTGAGCATGTAGAGCCTCCGGCGCTCACCTCCGGATAGCGTACGGATATAATTGTACTGGACCGACGGGGCAAACAGGAACCGCTCCAGCATTTTCGAAGCCGAAATAACACTGCCGTCATGTGTCCTGATCTGTTCAGCTTCATCCTGGATATATTCGATGACTCTCTTGTCGTCGTCAAGGCCGCGGCTCTGCTGATCGTAGTAACCGATTTTCACGGTTTTGCCTATATCGATATGGCCGCTGTCCGGCTTGACCCGGCCGGCAATCATCTCGAACAGCGTGGTTTTTCCTGAACCGTTAGCCCCGATGATACCGATACGGTCGCCTTTCTGGAGGTGATATTCAAATGATTTCAGCAGCAGTTTGTCACCGTAGGATTTTGAAACCTTATGGAACTCGATGATTTTGTCCCCGAGACGCCCTGCTCCGAATCCGATTTCGAGCGCCAGCTCTTTTTCCTTCTTCGGGCTGTAAACCAGACTTTCAGCCCTCTGCATGCGCGCTTTCTGTTTGGTTGTGCGTGCCTTGCATCCTGTACGCATCCAGTCAAGCTCCTCTTTGATCAGTGCCTGACGTTTCCGTTCGTCCCTCTGCGCCTGCTCTTCCATCTCGGCTTTCTGCTGAAGATAGCTCGAATAACCGCCCGTATAGGTTATAGCCGTCCGGCCATCGAGCTCGATCATGCGCGTCGCGACCCGGTCGAGAAAATACCGGTCATGCGTGATGAGCAGCACTGCTCCCTGGTAGCGGCTGATATACTGCTCGAGCCATTCGACGCTGTCCGCATCGAGATGGTTCGTCGGTTCGTCGAGAATCATGCCATCGCTCGGCACGATCAGCGTATGTGCAAGGGCAACCCTTTTGCGCTGCCCGCCGGACAGATCGCCCATTCTTGCATCGAGATCATAAAGACCGAGTTTCCCGAGCACGGTTTTCGCATTCGATTCAAGCTCCCATGCACCAGAAACATCGAGCTCATGTGCCAGCCGGCTCATCCGTTCCATAAGCGACGGGTCTTCACCATGCTTCTCTTCGAGTTCCATGCAGACCATTTCGTACTGATAGATAAGGTCCATCTCCCTGTCGCTGGACTTCATGACAGCCTCGAGCACGGTATGAACAGGATCGTAAGGAGAATCCTGCGGCAGGTAGGCGATTTTTTTCTGGTTGGCAACCATGACTTTGCCTTTGTCCGGTGTTTCAACCCCGGCAAGGATCTTCAGAAGCGTGCTTTTTCCGCTTCCGTTCGCTCCGATGAAACCGATCTTGTCACGTTCTTCGACACCGAAAGAAACATCCGAGAACAGATGTTTCAGACCATATTGCTTCTGCAACCCTTCTACTGTCAACAGCACCATACCTTTTCATTGCCCCCTGTTCGTTTCACCATTACCTGTAAAAGGCTCAATATAGGCATAACGAAGAGTTTTGCCGCCATACGGACTGATGCTTCCGGACAGCTTTACTATTCGCCTTTTTTTTCATACACTTAAAGTTTGAAATATCCGGAAAACCGGCGGGGCCGGTCAAACACTCTGAACGACAATATTTTCAGCATGAGCGATCTGAACGAAACCCTCGCCTTGACCGGTATACCCTTACCGGAAGTACTTGCACAACTATCCGACAAACAGCGGGAAGATGTGGTTTCCTGGGCAAAAAACCTTGTCAGCCAACAGACTGAAGGGTTCGACGAGCTTTTCCATGCCATCAGCATGATCGTCAAATACATCCCCCACTTTATCGTGATACCTCTCATGGTCGATCACATCAAACCCCGGATTGCCGCAGGCGTCTGCTACAAAATGGGTGTCGAGCAGGCTACCGGATATGCAAATGACCTGCCTCTCGACTATTTCGCAGAAGTATCGAAACATATCGAATCAGGGATACTGGCCCAGATTCTCGCAAAAATGAAAAAGCACAGTGCCGAGAGGTTCATACATTACGAACTGCAGCATCATCTCAACCACATGCTCGACATTGCCGGGCACCTCGATGAACGAATGCTTGAAATCGTGGCGAAACATGTCACACTTCCGGAACATGAAGATGACCTGATCAGGCACCCGCACACCGAGATTATCGAAAAGATAAGGTCTCTCCAGAAATGATCCGTTGCCGGGGCACCTGTGGCAATCATAGTTGCTGAAAAACGTAACGAGGCATTCCGGTAATGATGAGAAAGCTGCATTATTACCGGTGAATTATAAGGGCACCTCTATTTATTGTCGTGAGAAGCACGAGTGCAAGGCGGACGGAGCGGAGAAACCGGAGTGTACATGCAGTACATGAGGATTTCGAGCACCGCCCAACGCAGCAATAGGGCTTCGGAACAAATAAATAGAGGTGCCCATAAGAATGATGATTACTGTTTCTTATATTTGAATGTTCTATCTGCAGGAAGAATATCTTTTACCCTCTGGCAGCTCTTGAACAGAACATCACATATCGGCATACAACCCCCTGATCATGTTGAGCGATATTCTACTTATCAGCGACAAGCATAAAAAAGCGGCTGAAGCCATTGCTGAACGCGTACTGGTTGAAAAGGAAGCCATGAATGAAGAGCATCCCGGACGGAAACTGATCGTCGCCATTTCCGGAGAGTCCGGTGCGGGCAAATCGGAACTCGCCCACTCTCTTGCTCTTATCATAAAGAAGGAAGGGATCAGGGTAAAGATCCTTCACACGGACAACTATTACAAGGTGGAGCCGATGAAGCGCAGGGCCGACAGGGAACAGCGCAACTTCGAGTCGATAGGACCGGAGGAGTACGACCGTGAATGGCTCAACCGAAACATCGAGGATTTCCGCACCGGCCGCAAGGCGACCATGCCCTGCGTCGATATCATCACCGAAGAGGTTGACCAGCTGATTACCGATTTCAAACATATCGACCTGCTTATCATAGACGGTCTGTATGCAATAGCGACAGAAGGTATCGATCTCGGGGTCTTCATCGACCTGACCTATCATGAAACCAAACAGAACCAGCTCCTCAGGCAGAAGGAGTCTGCGGACGACCACAGGTGGAAAGTGCTGGAAAAGGAACACCAGAGCGCGCAGAAACTCAAGCGCCTTGCAAACACGTTCGTAAGCAGAGATTACAAAGTACTGTTCTGTGATTGAATGCTTGCGCCTGCAGGGCGTACCATTTCGGTTTCAAAGGAAGTTCATCTTTACCTGAAACTGTTTTCCTGAAAAATGCTGAACAGATATCATTACCTGTGATCGATGGCAATGAACGATCCACACGATAAAGCAACGGTACTGATCGTTGATGACAGCAACGTGATCCGTAAAATCATCTGCACGATTGTCGAAAAGCTCGGCTACAATCCGCTTCCGGCATCGAACGGTGACAATGCAATTGCCTGCCTGCACTCCGGACCTGTCGATGCCATACTGCTCGATATAAGCATGCCCGGCAAAAACGGCATCGAAGTGCTTCAGTACATGAGGGACAACAATTTCCTGCTGCCGGCGATCATGATTTCCGGCTCGGGGGATATTGAACAGGCCGTTCAGTGCATCAAGCTCGGCGCTTACGAATACCTTACCAAACCCATCGATGCAAACCGGCTTGAAATAACGCTGAACAACGCGCTCTGCGAATCTGCCCTCAAGCAGAAGGTCAAGCTTCTTTCAGCCGCAATGGATCAAAGCCCGATCGCAGTCGTGATAACCGACAGGGAAGGTAACATCGAATATACCAATTCGGCTTTTTCGTCCATGTACAATAACATGCACAAAAAGACGCCTGAAACCGGGTGGAATATCCAGAAAGCCGAAAAACTGCTCGGAAAGGTTTACCGGAAACTTCCCGAGACTGTGTCGTCAAAAAAGATCTGGGAACAGGAATTCAGCAGGAAAGGAAAAAAAGGCGAACTATCCTGGATTCATGCCATCGTAAGCCCGATCTTCAGCAGCAATAACGATATCTCTAACGTCCTTACCCTTCTGCAGGACATAACTTCGGTAAAGAACAGCCAGGAAGCCCTTGCCGAGAGCAACAAGCGGTTCAGGGATTTGAGCAATCTGCTTCCCCAGCCTGTGTTCGAATCCGACAACCGCGGCTATATCACCTATTCGAACCATGCCGGTTTCAATACATTCGGCTACCGGCAGGAAGACATCGACAATGGTATACACGCCCTGCGCTTCTTCGCTCCGGAAGAGAGAGTGAGGGTGGTGGCAAACCTGAAGGAAAAAAGGGAGGAGGTCTTCTCTAAGAGCCACGAATATATCGCGATAAAAAGTGACGGTACCCGTTTCCCCGTTCTGGTTTACACCGCCCCCATCACTGACAGGAACGGCCAGGTAGGATTGAGAGGGCTCGTGGTCGATATCACGGAAAGAAAGCAGGCCGAGGAACGGCTGCAGGACAACCAGAAAAAGTACCATAACCTCTTCCAGGCGATTCCCGATGCGATCGTCGTTGCCGATATCGATACAGGTATTCTTGTCGAATGGAACAGGCAGGCCCTGCAACTTTTCGAATACACGCCGGACGAGCTCTCTGAAATGAGCATCAACGACCTTTATCCATCGGAACTTCGTCACGATGCGGAAAAATATTTCCAGCGTGCCCTGCATCATGAAGGTGAGCGCTTCGAAACACAGATCATCACGAAACACGGACTGCGCATCGATGTACACGTAAGCTCGGCTGTTTTCACAACCGCCCATCACAGGCGCTTTGTCGGAATCATCCGGGACATTTCCGAACAGAAAAAGTCCGAATACCTGATCAGGGAAAATGTTCGTCTGAAAAACGATTTCATTTCGACGGTATCGCACGAACTGAGGACCCCGCTTTTTTCGATACTCGGTTTCACGAGCACGATCATGCGTGACATCGATGAACTCGACAGGGATACACTCTTCGAATTCCTGCAGATCATCCATGATGAAAGCAAGCGACTCTCGGCTCTCATCGAGGATGTGCTCATGATATCGAAAATCGACTCCGGAAGGGTTTCCTACAAGAAAACCGGAATCGATCCGTCAACAACGCTTGCCGAGGTATGCCGCTCTCTGAAAATAAGGGCTGAAGAAAAAAACATAGTCCTGAAGCTCGATGTGCAGACACCGTCGATCATGGTATTTGCCGATCCCGATGCAATCAAGCAGGCTGCCATAAACATTATCGGCAACGCATTGAAATTCACCCCTCAGGGCGGCAGTGTCACGGTCATCCTTACCAGTGACGACAATTTCATGCAGTTCAGCGTCGAGGATACGGGAACCGGCATACCTGAAACGGACATCGAGAACATTTTCGAAAAGTTCTACCGGGTCAACCGGCCGGGAGAGGAAATCGAGGGTACCGGACTGGGACTGCCTATCGTGAAAGAAATTATCGAAGCCCATGACGGAAGCATAGAAGTTACAAGCAAGTTGCACATTGGAACAAGGTTTACCGTGCACCTGCCTCTTTTGAAAGTTGAAAAGGAAATCGAATCATGACAACCGGCAGCAAATCAATTCTACTCGCAGACGACCAGCCCAATTCCAGGCGGCTCATCGGCTATATCCTGAACAAGGCCGGTTATTCGGTAGCTGAAGCGTCAAACGGCATCGAAGCTCTCGAATACTGTGAAAAGCATCTGCCCGATCTGATACTCTGCGACATCATGATGCCCGGTATGAACGGGATGCAGTTCCGCGAACAGCTTCTTCAAAGGGAAAAGCTGCGAAACATTCCATTCATTTTCCTCACGGCACGGGCACAGGCACATGAAATGGTAGAGGGGGAACAGCTCGTTCCTCAGGCATATATCACAAAGCCGGTCGAGCCCGCCACCATACTCGAAATTGTAGGCAGGTACCTGAACCAGAGCTGAATCATTTTATCCAAATCGTAAAAATCATGCATGACCAGACAATCCTGATAGTTGACGACTCACCGAACATCAGACGCCTCCTCGCTCATAACCTCGGAAAAAAATTCAATGTGCTCACTGCGGCAGACGGTCAGGCGGCCCTCGATGTCATGATGAGCGGGCAGAAAATAGACCTGCTCATCGTCGATATCGCCATGCCCGGCATTGACGGTTTTACGTTGACGGAACAGTTGAAAAGCCTCCCGGATTTCCGTTCCATTCCGCTTGTGATGCTGACCGCAAAGGATAAAAGCGAAGATCGTGAAAAAGGGCTGAAGCTCGGCGCCGTTGATTATATAACCAAACCGTTCAACCTCGAGGAGCTTGCTGAAAAGATTGATTCCTTCCTTTAACCATTGTTGCGCATTACCGGTCAGAAGCTGAACCCTGCTTTCAGATAGATACCGAGGTCGTCCATCAGCCCTCCGTCGTCGAACCCCGTACCATAGGCAATGCTTGCTGTAAAGCGCGGATTGTCCACCCGGAACCAAAATCCCCCGCCTGCAGCGGTATGCCATACAGCGGAGTCCTCCCCTTCGATAAACACCCTGCCGGTTTCAAGGAACGCGAGAGGCCCGCAGGTAACCGGCACGATGAAGGTAAACTGTCCGGCGTGAAGTCGAAGTTCGGAACCGGCATAAAGCGATACATCACCGGCAAAACGCTGAAGATCATACCCTCTGAGTGAAGAAGAACTGCCAAGAGATGCCGCTTCCCAGAAAGGATAAGCGCCCCAGATTTTCTCTCCTCCGGCCCTGACCACAAGTCTCGAATAGCCGGCTGGAGAAAATGGAATGTACTTCCTGACCTCGCCGCGAAGTTTGGTAAAATCGCAACTGTTGCTGAAAAAACGGGGAAAGTGCGCAGCTTCAATATCGACAAACATACCGGAAACGGCGGAGCTGTCACCGGCAGGATCATCCATACCTGTCCGGGCTTTCTCAGTACGAGGAGAAGTTGCTTTCTCATACCGATTGTCCCGGGTATCGTAATGAAACCCGATATGAAAATTGCCTGCAAAATTATCGTCGATTCCCGGTATTTCAGAGCGGTGAATATCGGGATAAGAACCTTGTATCAGGTGCAGATCGACCCATTTGCCTCCTACACCTGCAAACCAGTAATATGCCCTGTCCATCGGGTAGCGCAGCGAAGCCCTGATAGTGGTGACCTGTGTCGCTATTTCGAAATCGTCTTCCCTCAATCCCGTCCCCCTGTAGTATCGCTCATTGCCCATTCCGTAGAAGTTCATCCTGTCTATCCCTGATGTCCCGGCTTCAAGAAGGAGGCCGGAATTCTGGAACAGGTTCCTGAAATCACCACGGAATTGCAGCCTGTAGCGGAAATCGACAAACGGCGCAATGGCGCCGCTCAAGCTCATTTTGTATCGGTAAGGTTCCGAAACTGTACCGGCCTCCCTGAAGGCAATACCGCATCCGAGGACCGGGCCGTAATCCGAGGAATAATCAGGCAGATAATCGGTGAGACTGACTGTCTGTGCATGAATATCGAACGAATGCATCATGAAGGAACCCGAAACCGCAACTGCACAGCAAAAAGCCCTGAAAAACGATTTCAAGGCTTTGAAACGTTGCGATCTTGCAGGTGAAACAGGAAAAAACGGAAAAAGCTTTTTACGACAATACATTACAACGTTCCTGATAAAAGAAGGCATACGGAAAAAGCTGAAAGATAACGATTATTCCTGATGCTTCATTTCATCGATTTTTGCCAGAAGGTCACGCGTCTCCTGGTAGAAAATCGGCAGCAGATCATTGAACGCCAGACGGACGGTACCTGTTTCATCAATAAACACATACGCCCTTTTCGACATGCCAAGAAAATCCAGTGCGTCATACAGCTTGCATACCGTTTTGCCGCTGTCGCTCAGAAGGATGAACGGCAGTGCGTTCTTCTCTCCGAACCGTTTGTGTGACTCAACGGTGTTCAGACTGATACCGAGGATGGTGATATCCCTTTTCGTAAACTCGGTGTAGTTATCGCGATAGCTGCAAAGCTGGCTCGTGCATACCGGCGTATCGTCTCCCGGATAAAAGACAAGCAGCACCCGCTTGCCTGCATACTTTGATAGTGAAACCATTTTCCCCTCCGAATCGGGCAGTGTGAAATCCGGAGCTTTCGTTCCTTCGCTGATCATGAATATTCTCCTCTGTCGTGAATGGTTTGCGAACGCTTTAGGCTGTACGAGTTTCCAATAGTCAAGTCAACGCTACAAAAGGTTATATGGTTTCAATTCACTTGTTTTTCCTGCAAAGTGAAAACCAACAAGGGAATTACCGGGAGAAAGGCGCAGGGACTTTCCTTAACGGGGGGAAACTGCTGAAAGGAACGGAATATGTCTGGAAAGCCGTTAATAATGCAAAATGTGCCTGACTGTCAACAATTCTTCCCGGAGTGCCTGTCGAACAAAATATGGCACGACTGCCGTCTGCTCTCCGAGATCCGTCCACATGCAGCCTCGTCCGGGAGTTCATACAGAAGACAGCCATGGCAACTGCGCTGAATGTACATAAGTGAAACAGGCCACTTATCCAGTCATAGAAAAGCAGAACATATCATGCCGCACTATTTCTTCAGAAACAAACTTCATCTCTCGCTGCTTTCCGCGCTGGGTGCAGCAAGCTGGTCTGTTTATTTCGATATCCCGGTTAACGGATGGGCAATACTCTGCGTCTTCCTGCTGACGTTTTCAATATACCAGGACAACCGGCTCACCGACGATATCGAGGATGCAATGAACGACCCTGAAGGCCTGATAAACGCCCTCAGGAACGAAGCTCTCATCACCTACGTAACCTTTTACCTGCTTTCCTTCATTTCACTCGTCATCGCCTTTCAATTCGGCCAAACGGCATTCTGGACGACGGCGCTCATCATCCTCATCGGATTTCTCTACAACCACAAAAGCTTTCCGGCTTTTCTCTCGAAGCGTCTTGAAGGAGCCCGGCGGCTGAAAGATATCTACATCGTTAAAAACCTCACCCCACCGCTCGACTGGGCGACCTCACTTGTCTTTCTTCCCCTCTTTTTCGAAGGCCGGCCTCTCTCTCTCAAGGCATGGATCTGCTGGGGATACCTGTTCATCTGCGCGTTCTTCATAGAGGTGATGTGGGACATACGCGACCGGCGGGGCGACCTGTCGAGCGGCATCAGAACAATCGCCAACACATCACCCCTGCCGAATACAAAACAGTTTCTCGTCATGACGAGCCTGATCTCCGGACTTGTCCTTTTTTATTTCACCTTCACGAAAATTCTCCCGCCTGCCACCTATTTCCTTCTCCTGAACAATGCAGCCGTGATGGTCATCGCAAACATGTACGATGAGAACAGGGAGCCGTTCATGCGGAAACTCAGCGACATGACCATTGTTCTTGCCGCCGTTCTTTTTCTCTCCTTCGGCCTGATCGCCTATTTTTCGAAATAGCCCTTGCCTTGTTTCATCCGGTACATGGCCCCTGTGTTTGTCCATGAATTGCGACAAGCCCGGATCAGGTAGTTCACTGTGAGATTATTGAACAACATCCCTTCGCTCTTTTCATTGATGCAGCTAATAGGGCTCACTTCCCTCATCAGGAGTGCCCGATTTCATACGGGTCACGATCAGACCGGGGATCATGGGCAGCCATAGTGTGAAGCCCCGAAGAAGGATGGTCGCCGTCAGAGCGGTTGCGAGCCTGAATTTGAACATGACGAGCAGTCCGGTACATACGGCTTCAAAGGTGCCAAGTCCCAGGGGAATCGGGCTGAGCATAGCTGCCATGGAGGCAAAAACCAGACAGGGAAAGACCAGGAACACCGAAACGCTTTCCCCGAGGGCCTGCAGCATGGTCCAGAGCTTCATGGCATCAAGAATGACCACGGTTAACTGGTACATGGTCACTTCGATGAAAAAGAGAGGTCTTGGATTCGGCTTGTATTCACGGGACTGCGGGACATTTGACAGAAATGCAATCAGGGGGGCTACAATCGGCAACCTTACAATCCATGCCGGTAGACGGTCATTCGCACCAAGCTGTTTCAGGAAAAAGACCGCTCCGGGAATAAAAAGGGCGACAACGAGAAAAATCGCTGCGACGACAACCATCCATTTTCGGATGTCGTGATGTTGCCACAGAATGAACAGGGCCCCTGCAGCTGCAATGATTTCTGCAGTATAGAAGGAAAGTATGTCCATGATCATAACCCTCATGCAAACCTCTCCGGCTACGTTCCTCTGGCGCAGGGCATTGAAGACGAAAGCGATACCGCTGATTCCGCCGGATGGTACCGCCTTGTCCGTAAAAAGCTTAGCAACTGCAAGCGGAACGAGACGGCGCAACTGGAAGCGCACACCGTCCTGCTGCATGGTTCTTTTCCAGACCATGGCAAGCGCAATGTAAGTGGCCAGTTGCAAGAAGAGGGCGACCATTAACCATGCCGGGTCGATGGCGCCGAGAAGGACAACGAAATGACTGAACTCACTGTAATGGACTACAGCATACGCCGCCGCTGAAACGAGAATAAAGCCTGCGAAAAGTTGTTTGAGGGAGCGTTTTTTCATGATTCACAACGCAACGGTTCAAAGAAAATGCCTGAAAAGCAATTGCTTTGTCGACTCCGGGATTACGATGCAGAATAGTAAAATATGTAAAGTTTGTGTAAATCGGCCAAGTGTGGAAAAACCTGACAGGCCATTGTGGAATCTCAAAAGCTCACCATTGATTCAGCCTGACATCAGATAACCCAGATAATCCGCCCAAACCGTTATTATCCAACGACACTATTCATGATGCTTCGTAAAATTGTCTGCGCTCCCCATGCCGATCAGAAAGCCGTTGCTTCAGCTGGGCTTCGATCTCATTTCGGAAAGAAACCTTACGCCTCCTGCAACATGGTCCGGGCCCACCTGACCCAGGAACTATTAGTCAACCGATAGATGTTCAAGCATTTACTTACTTTTAATGAGTGAGCTCTCTTTACATTGGTTTTTATTTTTCATTTTTTCTTTGATGTTGAAAACAAAAAGGAGCTGCAATGAAAAAAAGCATCACAAAATTTGCAGGTATGGTGTTGCTGGTTTGCGGTGTATCCCTGACAACCTTCATTAATGGTGCCAATGGTGAACCTTATGGGCCAGGCGGGCCGGGTGGACCAGGTGGACCGCATGATCGTGGTGGGCCAGGTGGACCAGGTGGACCAGGTGGAGGACCGGGTGGACCGGGCTGGGGTCCAGGTGGACCGGGTGGACCGGGTGGACCGGGCTGGGGACCGCATGGTGGGCCGGGTGGGCCACGTGGACCGGGCTGGGGACCGCATGGAGGACCGGGTGGACCAGGATGGGGCCATTGGGGACCACCGCCTCGGCGTTTCGGGCCTATACCTCGCGGTTATGGCGGACCACCGCCCTGGGGATGGGGACCACCGCCACACAGACGTTGGAGACACTACCAAGGCTGGTACTGGTACTATGACAATGGATATTGGTGGAGATCACGTGATTGGAGATCTGGGTACT
Organism: Chlorobiaceae bacterium; assembly: GCA_013334565.1. Lineage (GTDB taxonomy): Bacteria > Bacteroidota > Chlorobiia > Chlorobiales > Chlorobiaceae > Chlorobium. The sequence goes on along the minus strand of JAAXXI010000016.1, from coordinate 6,697 downwards.
GGTATCCTGTAGAGGATCGGATTATACCTAATATAATCAGAGGGTTCTTTTTACCTTGACGATGGTGAAGTATTAAAGAACCAACTATCGTGGCTGTCTCGGAAATAACACTGAGACAGCTTTTTTTTTGCACAAAAAGAAAGTGCGTTGATATGACCGGAAGACCACTGCAACTTTTTTCGAAAAGTTCAGCTCCGGAAAAGTGAAGCCGTCAAGATACTCGATATCCTTGAGCACCAGGATCAGATAATATATCCAGGTCAAAGGCTGCTGGTTAAGGAAAGATGCCTTCATGTTTCATGACCGGGAACATATACTGTCACGAGTCTCGCCGTTATTCTCAGCATTGTTTAATCTCTATTTTCCCGCAGGTTAAGCAGCATTTTGATTTATTTATCTTCATCCCTGATCTCGATCTTATCAAAAAAAAGCTGCTCATATTGCCGGGCCAAGGTCATCTTTTGCCTGAACCCAGATCAATGTTACGAGTACGGTATTCTTCATAATCAGGTACCAGACGGGTATACTCACCGTCCATCAAAGGGGATGAAATCATGAAATCCGCTGTAGCCCTGTTGCAGGCAATGGGGATATTCCAGACCACAGCCATGCGCAGCAGCGCCTTGACATCCGGATCATGAGGCTGAGGCTCCAGGGGATCCCAGAAAAAGATCAGGAAATCTATCTCGTTGCTGACGATTTTTGCACCGATCTGCTGGTCTCCGCCAAGCGGACCGCTTTGAAGTTTGTTGATTTTCAGGTCCAGTTCCCGTGTTAGCGTTTCACCGGTCGTGCCTGTTGCATAGATCTCGTGATGGGAGAGCAGGTCCCTGTTGTATTTCGCCCATTCAAGAAGATCGCGCTTCTTGTTGTCGTGGGCGACAAGAGCGATTTTCTTGTCCGGGACCATATTGATCTTCTTCTGCTGCATAACGTTCTCCTTTTCGTTTGTTCCTGATGTAAACCATCGTTCCACCCTAATAATGCGCAAATTGCATAGTTAGTTGGCTTCGAGCAGAGTTTTCACAACTTGCAGAGCACTTTACGGACCAGTTAAAAGCAGCTGCAGTCAAACAAGTTGAATTGGTTGTGTGGTATTTGCTTAAACCGTCCACTGTAAATCTGCCAGTTTGTTCACACCAGCCAGTACGTCCTGCTTCAGGATTTTCCGCATTTTTTCAGGTTCTTCAAACATCGGACTGTGAGCGGAAAGCTCAAAGGTGTAAAATCCTTTCAATGGCGCCTTCAGCTTTTGAAAATAGGATTTTGCTTCCGTGTATGAACAGGTGTAATCGTAGATGCCTTCAAAGAAATAAACGGGAATTTGAAGCTCCGGCACTTTTTCGGCAAGGTTCGTTGACAACATATCATTCCAGACTATGCTTACGCCTGAGCGCGATTTGCCGAGCCACATATGGACCTTTTCACGCAAAGTGTAATCCCTGCAGAGCAAAGATGGTAAAAAGATACCGGTGATCACCGAATGCATATCGCGGGTCGTGCCGATGCCAAGGCTGTGCATGGCTTTGTCACGCACAGCGGGATAAGCAACCGGAATGCCGTCCGACATCGTGACTGGCGCCGCCTCGAGTTTTCCTGCCATTTTCCTGTTACCGTTCTCTTTGAAACGCTCAAGCATATATTCCCATGCCAGTCTTTCAGATTTGAGCTGAAATGACATCTGGGCCACACCCAGGTAGGCGCAGTACAGTTCGGGTGCCCGTGCAGCCGCCTGTATGCCGATAAAGGTTCCTCCCGAATGTCCCATCAGGTATATCCGCTCTTTACCGAAGCGGCGCCGCAGATAATCAGTCAGTTCGATCGTGTCGGATATCAGCTGTTCCTCCGTCAACGTCTCTCGCGCAATATCCGGGTTGTACGACATTCCCGAACCGCGCTGTTCCCACCAGACGACGGTGAATAGCTCTTCAAGTGCCGCATGGTATCTTTTATCAAGGAAATAATCAGGCATCCCCCCGTGAAGGTAGAGCAGCACTGGATTCGATTTATCCCTGCTCCTGATAAACATTCCCAGCTCCACTCCGTTGATGTCGATACGGATTTTTTCCGAAATGCCGCCATCGAGCGGTTTTCCATTTTCATCAAGGATCGGTTCCGTGCTTCCGGGGCTGACAGCCAGCAGCACAACCAGAAGAATCAATCCGCAAACAAGCAGAAACGCAGGTATGAAAAGCAGAACATGCATAACGGATGACATGACCGTGAAGGATGAAGATTCAATCATTCAGTAACAGTTTGTCCAGGCAGCAACCTTATCCCGCCACAGGCCAGATAATGACAAAGACCAGGATCATTGCTGAACCGCCGCTTCAGCTCTCTTCCGGGGAAGCTTTCCGTGCCAGCATCTGAGCGGCCCCCCTTCAACCATGATTGCACAGTAGTTGCACATAATGCAGCGCGAAGCCGTCTGCCTCCCCTCCCGCATTTTGCGGACGATATCGCGTTCGATGATGAAAGGACGTGACATGGAAACAAAGTCAGCAGCACCGCTTTCAAGCGCTGCGGAAATCTCTTCAAGGGTATGAATACCCCCTACGGCGATAACCGGAATAGAGACGGCTTCTTTGATGGCTTTCGCGGTCTCGATATTATAGTTCCGATAGGGTTTGGGGCTGGGCATCGCTGCACGAAGCAACGGCCCCACTGCTTTTTTCAGCGGCTCAGGTATCGATCTGAACCTGAAATGGCATGCAAGCAAAGCTTCCGACGGAAACCTCGGGCCTCTCATGATCGACAACCCCTCCTCGATAGTGCCCGACGAAACCTCGATGGCGGAACAACCGGAGGCTTCGAGCAACATGGCGACCCTGACGGCTTCGTCTCTCCGCATACCTCCGCGCCGGTGATCGAAACCGTTGATTTTAGCCAGCACAGGGAAGTCGCCCTGCTCTTCCCTGATGCGCCTGAATATTTCCGAAACAATACGAAACTTGTTGCTGGTCGAACCACCCCAGCGATCCCTGCGGCGGTTGGTATAACCGGAAAGGAACTCCGCAAGCAGATAGCCGTGAGCCATGTGGATCTGCACTCCGTCAAAACCCGCTTTTACCGCCCGTCCGGCAGCGGCAGCAAAGTTGCTGATGATGGTCTCTATTGCATTCTCTCCAAGTTCCAGTGGACGTTCTTCATTGAAGATGAGATCTTTCATCGCGGAAGGAGCAACCGTCTTCATGCCGGTTATTGCCGACCGGGTCTGGCGGCCGCAATGGGCAAGCTGAAGAATGATCGGCGTATCGTAGCGGTGAACCGTATCGGTAAGCTGCCGATATGCAGGAATCAGTGCGTCATCGTGCATCATCAGCATACCCGGATAGCTGGTCCGGCCATCCTGCTGAACGCCGGCATAACCGGTAATAACAGCTCCGGCCCCGCCTCTGGCAAGATCCGTATACAGCTTTTCATGAGCCGCCGAAGGTGCTCCACTGCTCTCGGCCATGCTTTCATGCGTTGCTGAGCGAATCAACCGGTTTTGCAGCCGGATACCCGAAATGGCTGCAGTGTCGAAAATTGCCGAATGCATCATGGATTGTCCCCTTTTTTGCCTCATGAAAAATAATCCCGAAACAGTAACCGGAAAAATAGTGGTTCCGGAACAAATGGCATTGATCTGAAGAATATTTGCCGCCAGCGTTACTTTTAAATGCGGAATGCTGAGTCTGAAAGTTCTCTTATTCATTTGAAAATCATTCTTTCAATCAATCCAAAACGAAAAATGGCTTCATCCCGCTACTGCATCCACTCATGAATCGCTCTCGGGACAGGATTCATACATATGTTCGAACACTGCTGAGCATTTCTGCAGATAGATTTCTGGCGTATAGATAAGAGGCAGACCGTGATCGAGGGTGCACTCAATGACAATCTTCAATTTTGATCCGACTTCCAGTTTCTGCTGCCAGTTCAGCACGAGAAGGTCTTTGAGTTTTTTGAGCAGTTCACGGGCAACTTTTTTCACTACTGCACGTTCTTCGGTAGTCACCTCTGGTGCTGGACGGGTGAGGATATCTGAAATAACCAGTTCCTCCTCTCTCATGTTTTCCTTGACATGGAGCTGTTCTTCATCTTTCAGGCTTAATGAGAGCTTCAGCAGCTCCCTGGGACAGCGACACCCGAATTTGCAGCTTGCCGGTCACTCCTTGCAGTATTGCCGGAACTCTTCTGACGGTTCGCGATCTGAATAGATGTAGAGTGTATTTCCTATGGGGTCGGTTATGGAAAAACCACGATCACCCCACGGATGGTCTTCGAGGGGCATCACGATCTGCAGGCCCGCCGCCTCTAACCTGCGATGTTCCTCATCCACGTCATCTACCCTGAAGTTCAGCATGACTCCATTGCCGCTGTACTCGGGCATGTCTTCCCGCGGCTGCATGAACTGCATCGACGGCCCATCTTCGCCAATACGGACATTGACGTACCATCCGCTGTCGAATACCGCTTTCGCCGAAAAATGGCGCTCGTAGAATTCGCGGCAGGCATCGACGTGCCTCGTGACAAAACAGGTTGACAATTCGGTTGTTTTCATATGGTCTCACCTCCCTGTGGTTGAATGAAAACAAAAATATCGCATTCATCTGGTTCATACAACAGACATCATTTTCGATTGAGCATAAAGCTGACGGCAAAGACCATCACCCCGGGCTTTCTTTCCGTTTCCGCAAGCGAAATACCGTATTCAAGCAAAGCCCCGCTGAGCGCTGTCAGCTTTGGGAACGAGCCTTGAGGAGATAATCCGGAGATCCTCGGGAGGATGTTAAAAAGCGCTAAAATGTCGTTTCCGTGCGTAACTCGCAGAGTTATTTCACCTACGGAAAAAAATCCTCACGTCCACCCCATGATTCCTAATCAGAAAATCGGAAGCGTTGGATGTGGCGCTCTCCGTCAGTAACATTCCTGTTTCGTTGCAACACGATAAACAATAATCGCTATGGCGAAAACAAGAAAACTGTGTATGAAGCCGCCCATGGTAAATGATAATGCCATGCTCAATATCCAGAGGAGGGCCATTATGATTGCAAATAATTCAAGCATTTTATTCTCCCTTAAAGTTAACGGAAGATCTGCAAGTCACTATCTGTTCCGTTCATGTCGAGTATCTTTCAGATTTATCTTCCCTATATACTTTATTAAACAAAGCACTCAAAAAAGACGTTCGTCGAAGTGGAGCAAGAGAGCCCCGGAATCGACGTTCAATAGCGTTACAATCCGTCTGTTTATAAAACTCGAAGAGTTATTTCAAATGGAACTACGGCAGGGATCAGCCTTCAACCATTTGCCGGCTTAGTTCGGGGAACGGAGGTGTCGTGAAAGAATCGCATAACCCATTGCGATGAGTCCGGTGTTACGAAGGGCGCTGCCTGCCGTCTGGAAAATGTCAGGGGCCGGAAGAAGAGCAAGAACCAAATTCAAGGTTAGGCCGGACAGGAAAAGCAGCAGTGACGGCTTTGGAAGCCACCCCGCACGAAGCGCTGAAATACCGAACATCAGGCCGCCGCAGACCATGAGAGCTCCGTGAACGGTGTATGTGGTTCCGAGCGCGTTCCAGAGCGCCTCGTAGGTTGCCACATGCCGTTCGAGTGCAAGAAGTGTCGTATGAATGAAATAGGTGAATGCCGCGCCGTAAATAAGGGCACCGGCAAGACAGGCCCAGCCCGGCCTGGGCTCCTCATGGACCACGTAAACGCCAAGCAAAAGCCAGGACATGGGAAGGAAGGCGATGTAGTTGAGCCAGAGCTGACCGGTCGAGAAGCCACCCTGATAATGCTTTTCAATATCGACAGAAAATCGTTTTCGTGCTTATCTCGAAGTGTTATTTCACTTATAAAAAAAAGTCCAGGAACTCCTTTAGAGCATCTTCTTGACTTGTTGCGGAACGTCCCCGACTCCTTTCCGGTAAAAAATTACCGCTTCAAATCACGATAAAAATTTTCATGCGGTCCGACAGCTTCCAGATAAATCAACCGGACACGTTCTTCAACTGTATAACCCAGAAGATATAACTGGTTGTTACTGTGAAACTTGAAAACATGCAGAGCAGCCAGATCACCCTTCTTCCGCTCCCCTATCTCAGGATTCTGACAAACCTTTTCAACGGCGGCATCCACGTCCAAAGCAGTATTGTCGTACAGTTTTTTATACTGCCGGGCAAATCTGCGTGTTTGCATGACCGACCACGTCATTGGCCGGTACTCCTGGGAACAAAAGGAATGGCCTGTTCACGCGGTTCGGCCATAGAAACCAGAGATTCCGCTATGAAACTTACCGGAAGATCCGGATTATCGAGTGCGGCCCTGCCAACCAGTGCCCAGAACTCGACCTGCCCGGCAATCGTGCGATGCTCCGCTATCGCATCCTGCCTGGCCTGCTCGTAGAGTTTCTGTCCGATTCGTATTGAAGTGCTTGTTGCCATGATAAAAACTCTCCTGCATCATATTTACTACATTTGTGGTAAATATAGTGATTCTTATTTGCAAAATGAAACGTTGCTGGCTTGCCGTTGCCCCGGAAATACCTCAAGCTCATTCTGCCATTCCAGACAATTCTCACAGCTCTGGAATCAGCAGGAAAACTGTTAGACATCAAGTCCCATTCTCTGCTGCATTGACCTTTGCTTTTATTTCGCGGCGATTTTCTCTGACGTCATACCGTTTTCAACAGGTTTATTTTACGTCATTAT
>JAAXXI010000015.1 GCA_013334565.1 Chlorobiaceae bacterium | reverse complement strand
TGATTTTTATTCTTTAAATTTGTTTCAAGCTGTTATTTAACAGGAATTAACTGCAAGCATTTCCTGAAAATATCCAAAACTCAACGCCACCAGAAAAAGGAGAACTCATTATGGCTCTTTTCGGCACAAAAGACACCACCACCGCACACTCGGATTATGAAATCATCCTTGAGGGCGGCGCGAGCTCATGGGGAAAAGTAAAAGGCCGGGCGAAAGTGAATGTGCCCCCTGCCCTGCCCCTGCTGCCCGCAGACTGCAACGTCAAAATCAATGTGAAACCTCTCGATCCCGCTAAAGGTTTCGTCAGGTTTTCTGCAGTTATCGAGTCGATTGTCGACAGCACGAAAAACAAGCTGGTCGTGGAAGCCGACATAGCCAATGAAACCAAGGAAAGAAGGATCTGCGTCGGCGAAGGAACCGTATCCGTCGGCGATTTTTCTCACGCTTTCTCCTTTGAAGGTTCCGTTGTCAACCTCTTCTACTACCGTTCCGATGCAGTCCGCAGGAACGTTCCGAACCCGATCTACATGCAGGGCCGCCAGTTCCATGATATCATCATGAAAGTGCCCCTCGACAACAACGACGTCATCGACACCTGGGAAGGCACACTGAAAGCCCTTCAGTCAACCGGCGCATTCAACGACTGGATCCGCGAGTTCTGGTTCATCGGCCCGGCTTTCACCGCACTGAATGAAGGCGGCCAGAGGATTTCCAAAATCGAAGTCAACAGCATCGGCACCCAGAGCGGTGAAAAAGGCCCCGTCGGCGTGACCAGGTGGCGTTTCTCTCACGGCGGCTCGGGTATCGTAGACTCCATCGCACGCTGGGCAGAGCTCTTCCCGTCAGACAAGCTCAACAGGCCGGCATCGGTCGAAGCAGGCTTCCGTTCCGATTCACAGGGCATCGAAGTCAAGGTTGACGGCGAATTCCCGGGCGTATCGGTGGATGCAGGCGGCGGTCTCCGCAGGATCCTGAACCACCCGCTCATTCCGCTGGTCCACCACGGCATGGTTGGCAAGTTCAACGACTTCACCGTCGATACCCAGCTCAAGATCGTTCTCCCGAAAGGATACAAGGTCCGCTATGCGGCCCCGCAGTTCCGTTCGCAGAACCTCGAGGAGTATCGCTGGAGCGGCGGCGCTTATGCCCGCTGGGTCGAGCATGTCTGCAAAGGCGGCACCGGACAGTTCGAAGTCCTCTACGCACAGTAAGGTACTGCCTGAATTGAAATCGAAAGACCGGCGAAAGCCGGTCTTTCTTTTTTTATCTTTCCGCCTTTTCTTTCAGAAAACTCCTCGAGCCACTGGTTCACATTGCCGGGCAGCACCCCGGGCTCCCCTTTCTTTTTTCTATCCGAGAAGCTGCAGGATATCCTCTATCTCCTCCTTTATCTCCTGCAGGAGCAGCATCCTGCGTTCGTCGACCACCGTATGTTTTTTCTTTTCCACGCCTATCTGTTTCTGGAGCTTGAGTATCTCGGTGATTTTATGGTCTTCCTCGCTGTCGCGGATGACCCCCTTGACGATATCGCTGGCCTTGCCGAGCCGATAGCCCTTTTCATGGACAAGCTCCTTGATATTGAGCACCATGGCGATGTCACGGTTGGTGTAACGCCTGTTGCCCCTCGTGTCCCTGGCTGGCGCGAGTTCCGTGAAAAAGCTTTCCCAGTACCTGAGCAGGTAGGCAGGAACACCTGCGATCTTGCTTACCTCGCTGATGGAATAGTAGTTCTTGCTTGTCTCGAATGCCATGACGGGAGATAAAGGATGATGTTTTGTTTCCGATATACTTCCTGTAAGATATGACCATTTCCATTCAGGTCAACTCACCATAACTTCTGCCATAAGTTCAGCCTGACGAATTACCAGTTGTGTGGCACCCTCTTGAGCATCTGGAGGATATCCATACTTCGTAAGCAAACGGCGGATCGTCCTTAACGTATTGGGACTTACCGGTTCCTTCCGTGCCCAATCCGGTAAAACTTTTGTTCCGATTCGTTCCTCAAGATCCCTCCCTGTATTTGCACCACGGTAAACAAAACCCTTCCTGTCGATCCAATCGGCACAAAAAAAACGCCTCGAAAATGATCACTGATTTCGACACATAATCAAAACCTGTCGACGGCATCGACAGATCATGGGAACTTGTCGATCCAAGGTGTGACAAGAAAATGGTCATGGTCGGCCCTCCTTGAGCAGATCGAGCAGGGCAAGATTCACATAGATACGCTCACGCCCTGCCATCTCGCTGGAAAGGATGCCGGCATCTTTCAGTTCAGCCAGTGCACGGGTTGCCCTGAGGCATTGCCTCAGCACCGGAGCAGACTCGATATCGCAGCGAGGAGGCAACGGAGGCAAATCATCAAAAGGGCGAGAGGGATCAAAGGTCATATCTCAATCCCTCCCGAATTCGCCTGACGGGATTCAAATGCATCAGAGATAATTTTGAGAGAAGACAAGCCATTGACAATATACCGGGCCGCACCGGACGGGACGGACAGCTTCCGCTGCCTGCCAAAGATGCCAAGGGTCGTTCACCGGCAATCCGGCGGTCATGATCCGCCCGTCAGTATTAAGCGACATAGATTAATGTAAGACAGATACAGCGTGGCCATGTGAAAAAGTCTTGCTTCAACTGGACAAGCTGGTAAATCGTATAAATTTTTGGCATCCTGTTCTGTACATCGACATTTTAACACCATCAAATTTTACCATCGAGAAGCAATACGCCCGATAACATTCAGCTGAAAACATTGTAATATAAAGTTCAATATGAAGGCTGCATTTTTCTGATTATGGGAATTATCCGGTTCCAGCTTATTCTTCAAGTGAAAATATACCTTAATTATCGAGTGAATTTTCAAGGGTGAAGGAACCAATTTTTCACGTTTACGGGCATCCCCATTTGAAAATTGTTTTTTCAGCCAAAGTACATATGAATACCGAAATGGTTCTGTTTTTCCGATCTGAGCAACAGTTGCTTACCTCAACTCCTGACCCGGCACGACGACTATCATCAACTCATTATAATTTATACCATTAACAAGCTTTAAGCGTTATTGTGGATAATTTTTTACATTACTACCGCCACTTCAAAAACAGTTGACGGATGAAAAACCTGCTCAGTCTGAAACCATATCTCCTCAGGTACCGTAAAAACCTTGCGGCCGGTTTTATCTACATCATCCTGACCAACCTGTTTTCGGTCATAGGACCGAAGTACATCGGGACCGCCATCGACACCATGGGTAAACCGTTCCGGATCGGAACCGTTGCAGCCGACCTCGGCATGTACGTCATTTTCGCACTGCTGAGCGGTTTTTTTCTTTTCCTGGTCCGCCAGAAAATCATCGTGACCTCGAGGCTCATCGAATTCGACCTGAAAAACGATTACTTCAGCCACCTGCAGAAGCTCCCGCGTTCGTTCTACAACTCGACCACCACCGGTGAGCTCATCTCGCGCGGCAGCAACGACATGAATGCCGTAAGGGATTTCCTCGGGCCCGGCATCATGTACTCCTGCAATACCTTTTTCAAACTGCTTTTCGCACTGGTTGCAATGATCGCGCTTTCGCCGAAGCTTACCTTTTTCGCGCTCCTGCCAGCCCCCATACTGAGCTATTCTGTTTACAGGATCGGCAGTTCCATGCACAAGCGCTCGAAAAAAATCCAGGAAAGCTATGCCGAGATCACCAACCTGGTACAGGAAAACCTGTCGGGCATCAGGATCGTCAAAAGCTATGTCCGTGAGCCTTTTGAAATCAGCCGATTCGACAGGCTCAATCGCGATTACTACGGCAAGAACCTTTCGCTCGCCAAACTCGAAGCGCTCTTCTATGCATTCCTGACCGCACTCACTGCGTTTTCGCTGCTCCCCGTCGTCTGGGTGGGCGGCCTCAGCGTCATTCGCGGCACCATGACCATAGGCGGTATCGCCCAGTTCATCGTCTACGTTTCCATGCTGAGCTGGCCCATCATTTCGATAGGCTGGGTCACCAGTATCATCCAGAGGGCATCTTCGGCCATGATGCGCCTGAACGAAATTTTCGGGGCAAAACCGGAGGAATCGGCCGCGGAAAGTGGCGCTTTTTCCGAAAAGGTCTTTACCGGTTCGCTTTCATTCCGTAAAGTCGGCTTCCATTATCCCGGCCAGGAAAACCATCCTGTCCTCAGGAACATCAGCTTCGACATCACTCCGGGCTCTAAAGTCGCCATAGTCGGTGCTACCGGTTCCGGCAAGACAACGCTGGTCAACCTTATCCCTCGCCTTTACGATACCTCGGAAGGGTCGGTGGAGCTTGACGGCATCGATATCCGTGCGCTGCCGCTCGAAACCCTGAGGGAGCAGATCGGGTTCGTTCCACAGGTTAATTTCCTCTTTTCCGACACCATAGAGCACAACATCAACTGGGGAAGCCGGGACAACGACCTCGACGTCGTCGTCGAAGCAAGCCGGATAGCCATGCTTCATGATGATGTCGAGGATTTTCCCGATGGCTTCAGGACCATGCTCGGCGAAAAAGGCATCAACCTTTCGGGAGGCCAGAAGCAGAGAGCCTGCATCTCCCGTGCGATCGCTTGGAAACCGCGCATACTCGTCCTGGACGATGCGCTTTCTGCGGTCGACACCGGCACCGAGGCCCGTATCTTCGAAGCGCTGCTCGAAAAACTTCCGGGTACGACCATCATCCTCATCAGCCACAGGATATCGACAGTGAAGAACTGCGAGCGCATTATCGTCCTGAAGGACGGCATGGTGGCAGAAAGCGGAACGCACGAGGAGCTCCTGCAGCAGGAAGGCCTCTACGCAGAACTTTACAACCAGCAGCTTCTCGAGGAAGAGATCCTCTCGATTTCCTGAGCTTCGCCGCTTTCGACCTTCACTTTGGAGGCATTCGCGATGGCTTTGCGCTTCAGGGCATCGATATCGCTTTCCGGCCCGCCGCTTGCGAGCACAACCGCCATGCGCCTGTAGGGACGCGTCGAGGGTTTTCCGAAAATGCGGATATCGGTACCGGGCTCGGCAATCGCGTCTTCGACGCCAGTGTAGCGAGGATTGCGACCCTCTTTTTCCGCAAGCACCACGGCGCTCGCACCTGCCCTCAACAATTCGATGCCGGGAATCGGAAGCCCGAGCACCGCACGTATATGGAGCTCGAACTCCGAAAGGTTCTGCGTGCCTGCGAGGGTCACCATTCCGGTATCATGCGGCCTGGGAGAGAGCTCTGAAAAATAGATGCCGTCGTCAGCCAGGAAAAATTCCACCCCCCAGATACCCGCACCGCCAAGCGCACGGGTAACCTTGCCTGCAATTTCCCGGGCTTGCCCGAGGTCGGCGTCGCTGATCCTGCAAGGCTGCCAGCTCTCCTGGTAATCCCCGCGCTCCTGCCGGTGACCGATCGGCGGGCAGAACAATGTCCTCCCGTTTTTGAGGGTGACGGTGAGCAGCGTGATTTCCGTATGGAAGTCCACGAACGATTCGACGATCACTTCCGCGATATCGCCGCGTTTGGCGCTCTGGGAATAGTTCCATGCACGGTCAACCTCCTCTTCGGACCTGACCGTCGACTGGCCTTTTCCGGAAGAGCTCATCAGTGGCTTCACCACGCAGGGAATTCCCACCTCCTTCACCGCAGCACGCAACTCTCCGGCTGACGAGGCGTAACGGTAAGCCGCAGTCCGGATGCCGAGCTCCTTCGATGCAAGATCGCGGATAGCTTTGCGGTTCATGGTATAGTTTGCCGCCCGGGCAGAAGGGACAACCTGTATTCCCTCTTTTTCATAATCATAGAACCGTTCGGTTCGGATGGCTTCAATTTCAGGAACGATAATATCCGGGCGGTGCCTTGCGACGATGGCGTCGAGCGCCCTGCCGTCGAGCATGTCGATCACTTCGCGCTCGTCCGCAACCTGCTGCGCGGGCGCGCCGTCGTAACTGTCGACCGCAATGACATACTGTCCGAGCCGTTTCGCCGCGATGACGAATTCCTTTCCAAGTTCCCCGCTGCCGAGCAGCATGATTTTTTTAACCATTCCCATGTCCGTGTTGTTGATGAAACTGAACCGTACCCGCCTCCTGAAGGCTTATGCCGATAATACCTATAAATCTATCTTTTTCCTTGACGCTTTGACTTCCGACCGCCTCGTCTTTCCCTCGAGCCTTTTTTCCCTCGATGCCCTGGTCGGTTTCGTTCCTTTCCTCGCTGCCGGGACATCCATGGCTTTCCGGACCAGTTCGTCAAGGCGGCGCAGCGCATCTTCCCGGTTTTTTTCCTGCGTACGGAACCGCTGCGCCCTGATTATCAGGACCCCGGCAGCGGTGACACGGCGGTCTTTCATGCCAAGCAGGCGCTCCTTCAGGTCGTCGGGAAGTGAAGAAGCGGAAATGTCGAACCGAAGGTGCACTGCGCTTTCCACTTTGTTCACGTTCTGTCCCCCCGCGCCCTGGGAGCGCATGGAATGCAGTTCAATTTCGTTTTCAGGCACGTAAGCGGCCAGCTCTTTCGATGTCGTCATTTCAACATTTTTTCCGGTTATCCATTACCAGTAACGCATGAATTCGAGCGCCTGCGCCCATCCTTTGAAATGGTGGGCCTTTATGCCGCAATCCTCCGCACAGAGGCAGTTGTCCTCACGGTCGTCGATGATGACAAAATCTCCGGGAACCATGCCCCTGGAACTGTCGAGGACCATACGGAAAGCTTCCGGCTCGCGCTTCAGCCATCCGTGCTCATAGGAGAGCAGGTACCGCTCGGCCCGTTTCAGCACCGGAAAGCTGTTGAGGAGATGAGCGAAATGCAGGGGGTCGATATCGCTCATGATCCAGAGATGATGCTTCCTCCCGAGCATCTCCACTGCTTCCGCAACACCTTTTTTCAGGCTGAATATGTCCTGCCATAAAAACCTGAGCTCGCTTCGGGGCATCGTCCTGACATCAGGATCGCGTGCAATCATCGCAAGATATTCGTGCGGCGCGATGAGACCCCGGTCAAATGAAAGTTTGTGCCCGCCTTCGCAATAGCGGCACAGAATGGTTTCTGCACCGCGTTCACCATCGCGGGCGACCGATCGGCAGAAGCGGTGAAAATCCACATCGACGATCACGTTGCCTATATCGAGCAGGACGATACCCATGGTTTTACAGGGACAGATGCATAAAACAGGAAAATAATACGTAACATCGAGAGTATCCTCTGCCTGAACGATTATTTCCATGCAAAGCCGTAACGGCAAACCGCCCGACCTTTTTAAACCGGAAAAAGCATGAGCGATTTCACCGATATTTCGAAACACTACCGGCACAGCGCGGAACTTCAGAAGTCGGCCGGCGAACAACTTTTCGGCATGACCGTCATCAACAGGACGGACGACGTGCTCGACCTGGGGTGCGGGCCGGGCCATCTGACTGCAGCTGTCCGGAAACTGACGGAAGGCAGGGTCATCGGCATCGACCCCTCGAAAGGAATGATTGAAAAGGCCGAAGCCGCATATCCCGACCAGCGTATCTCGTTCCTCATTGGTGACGCCGAACATCTCGATATGGCGGATGCCGTCGATGTTATATTCTGCAATTCGACGCTGCAGTGGTTCCGTGATATGAACAGCGCCATTGCGAACTGCTGTCGGGCGCTCCGTTCCGGAGGCAGGATGGCTGTTCAGGCCCCCGCACGGCACCGGTACTGCCCGAATTTCGTTCATGCTGCCGAATCGCTGCTTCAGGACGACTCTACACGCACCACCTTCCAGCATTTCCGGTCTCCGTGGATTTTCTTCGACACCGCGGAGGAATATGCCGAGGTTTTCGAACGCGTCGGCTTCAGGGTTCTCTCTTCCGAAATCAGGGAAGTATCGATGATGTGCCCGCCGGAAAAAGTCATGGAGATGTTCGATACCGGTGCCGCAGCCGCCTATCTCAACCCGGAGTGCTATGATTGCACATTTCCGGAGGACTACATCGCCAACGCGCGCAGGGTTATTGTACAGGATTTCGCGCGCCAGGCAGGGGAGGACAATCTTGTCAACCTCCTGTTTTCGCGAATCTACCTCATTGCACAAAAACCGTGAATCAGAAACTCAATCGAGGATGGAGAGCTGGCGGTGCAGGTCCTTTCGGGCCATGGAGTACATGTGAACATACAGCAGGTTGAACATGAGCACGGCAGAACGGAGCCGTGGGGCCTTCATGGCTCGTTTCATAGCGTTCGGGACGGTAAACACCCGCCCGGTCATTGCCGTATAGCTCGGGATGAACTGCTTCAGGGGAACGCTTTTCGGAACGTAGAGCATCTCCTGCGCCCATGAAAACCTGAACGCGTCATGGTCATCCGGATCGGGGATCAGGCGGCCCTCCGCGGCAAGCCGGTCGAAGACCGCAGTACCGGGAATGGGCCGAAGCAGGTTGATGCCGGGAACGTCAACCCCGGTTTCCTCGATGAATTCCTCCAGCCTGGCCGGCATGTCGAGCGTATCGCCGTCGAGGCCGTAAATGAAGCTGCCGTAGACGCAGATGCCCGCGTCACGGATGTTCCTGATGCATGCCGACTGGCGTGCCGCCGGATTGTGGAACTTCTGGTGGGCGTGGTTGCTCCCGTCGGCCAGGCTTTCGATGCCGATCAGGAGTGCTCCGCACCCTGAACGTGCGAAAGCTTCAAGCAGTTTCGGTTTCTCACCGAGCGCCGTGGTGGCCTGGCCTACCCACTGAATGTTGTAGGGAATGAGCTCCGTGAAAAGTTTTTCGGCATAGAGCTCATTGGCATTGACCGTATCGTCGAGAAAGAAAAATATCCGCTTGTCCTGCTTCAGGGAAGTCTCCACCTCTTTAAGAACACTTGCGGTGGTCCGGTGGCGGAGCCGGTGGCCGTTCATGACATGGACGTTGCAGAAATCGCAGCTGTAGGGGCATCCCCTGGTTGTCTGGACGACATTCGTGGTGAAATAGCTTGAAATATCGAGCGCGCTTTTCGATACGGGGCGGTCGATAGCGAGATCGGGATAGGTATCGACGCGGTAGACCGGTTTCAGCTGACCTGCAAGCAGGTCCCGCTGCACCTCTTCCCAGATATCGTCTGCCTCGCCGATGACAAGCGCGTCGCCATGCTCGCGGCAGCGGTCGGGAAAAACCGTCACGTAAGGACCGCCGAGCACCACCTTTATACCTCTGGATCGCAGAAAACCGGCAAGTTCGAACGCAGGCTTCACGGCCCCGGTCTGGACGCTGATGCCTGCAAGGTCCCAGTGCTCGTGAAGAGGAAGCTTTTCGAAGCGGAGGTCGCAGATCGACTGGCTCACCCCCGGAACATTGCGTGAGCTCAGGATCATGAGGGAGAGCGGTGGAATGGCAAACTGCGCCCGGCGGATGATGTTGCTCATGGCAGAGTCCTTCAGCACGCTCAGCAATCCGCGTTTCGCCGAAGCGCTGTCGAGAAGCGATGCGCCGTCGACCCCGCTGTCTGCCTGAATGAAAATCAGCAATACCTTTTTTTCCGCCTCCATATCCCTCATCAACGATGTTTAATGCCGGTGCGCGCTATATCCTGCAGTTTTTTCAGTTCGATGAGCGCATCGATTGGAGCGAGCCTGTCGATGTCGAGCGATTCGACCTCCCGGCGCAGCAGGTTGTCGGCTTCCTCGAACAGGCTGATCTGCATGCTTTTCAGTCCCGATGGCCTCTCTGCGGGAATTTCGAACTCCCGTTTTTCCATGCCCGCAAGGATCTCCCTCGCCCGCATGATCACTTCGGAGGGCATGCCCGCCATTTTCGCCACCTCGATGCCGTAGCTGTTGTCCGAAGCTCCGCGCACGATTTTGCGAAGGAAAATCACCCTGTCGGCCGTTTCGATAACCGTGGCGTTGAAATTCACCACTCCCGCAAGGCGGGTTTCCAGTTCCGCGAGCTCATGGTAATGCGTGGCGAAGAGCGTCCTCGCCCCAATGGAGTGGCAGATGTATTCGCTCATCGACCAGGCGATGGACATGCCATCGAACGTGCTGGTCCCCCTGCCGATCTCGTCAAGCAGGAGCAGGCTTTTCGATGTGGCATTGTTGAGGATGTTTGCCGCTTCGTTCATTTCGACAAGGAAGGTACTTTCGCCGGAGGTGATGTTGTCCGATGCGCCGACTCTGGTGAAAATCCGGTCGACAAGCCCGATCTCCGCCCGGTCCGCAGGCACGAAGCTCCCTGCCTGGGCAAGCAGCACGATGAGGCCTGTCTGCCGCAGGAACGAGCTTTTACCGGCCATGTTCGGGCCGGTGATGATCAGCATGCGCTGCCGTTCATCGAAGACGCAGTCGTTGGCGACGTACGGCTCGTCTGCGCTCATCATCCTTTCGAGCACCGGATGGCGTCCCGCGGTGATCGTGAGTTTCTCATGTTCCAGGATTTCGGGTTTGCAGTAGCCATAAAGCTCGGCACACAGGGCGAATGACGAAAGCGCGTCGAATTCCGCAACGATCGCCGCGTTCTGCTGGATTTCGGAAGCATGGGCGGCTATTTCAGCACAGAGATCGTGGAAAAGCCCGGCCTCGAGCGCAAGGCTCCGCTCCTCGGCGTTGAGGATCTTTTCCTCGTACTCCTTGAGCGCGGGAATGGTGAACCGTTCCGCATTGACCAGCGTCTGCTTCTTCTCGTAATAGGACGGCACCTTGTCGAGATTGGCCCTGCTGATTTCGATATAGTACCCGAATACCTTGTTGAACTGGACCTTGAGGGAGGAAATCGAGGTGTTTTCACGCTCCTGCTGCTGGATCTGCATCAGCCGGTCCTTTGCGCTCGAGGCGATGGTGCGGAGCTCGTCGAGCTCCTCGTTGAAACCGCTCCTGATATAGCCGCCGTCACGCATCGATGCCCCCGACTCGGGATCGATCGCGGACTCTATCCGGCCCGCGAGCTCCGGAAGCGGTTTCAGGTAATCGCAGAGATGCCTGAGGCGCCCGGAAAGGGAGCCGCCAGCGATTTCCCGGATGACGGGAAGTGACTGCAGCGAAAGCCCGAGTTGGCGGACCTCCCTCGGCATGGTCCTGAATGTTGCAATCCGGGCAAGGGAGCGCTCGAGGTCGTTGATACCGGAAAGCTGCTCGCGCAGGGCGTCCCTCAGCGGTTTCGATTCCCTGAGCTCGCCCACGGCATCGAGTCGCATCCTGATGTCTCCGGCTTTTCGCATAGGCCGCTGGAGCCATCGGCGGATGAGCCTCCCGCCCATGGGATTGCAGGTTTTGTCCATCACCTGGAGCAGGCTGCCGTTGATGCTGCCGTCCTGCATCGAGCTGATGATCTCGAGGTTCCTTTTCGTCTGGAGATCGAGCGTCATGAACTCGCCGCTCTGCACCTCCCTGATGCGCGTGATATATTGGAGGCGGTTCTGGCGGGTCTCCTCGAGGTACTGAAGAATGACACCGGCCGCGATCCTGCCGGCACGGTTCCCCTCGATGCCGAATCCTTTCAGCGAATGTGTCCTGAACTGCCTTTCGATCACCTCGGCGGTATGGTCTTCGCTGAACATCCAGGAGTCGAGCCAGGTGACGAGCATCTCCGGGGGAAACGACTTTTTCACGGTATCGAACCGCTCGCGTTCCGCCGATGAAACAAGAACCTCCGCCGGGTGCAGCGAGAGGATAAAATCCGCGAGCCCCTCGGCAGGCAGCGTCGCAAGGTTGAATTCAGCCGTGGTGACGTCTATGAAGGCGATGCCGGCAAGCAGGGCCCGGCCCTCCCTGAGAAAAGAGACCGCAGCGAGATAGTTGTTGTGCCGGTCATCGAGGATCTTGTCGCTGTAGGCGATCCCGGGAGTGATGATATCGGTGATCTCCCTGCGAACGATGCCCTTTGCCGCAGCAGGGTCTTCCATCTGGTCGCAGACCGCGACCTTGTACCCTTTTTTGACAAGCTTAGCGATATAACCTTCGCTGGCATGATGGGGAAACCCCGCCATGGGAATTTCCGCGCTCCTTTTCGTCAGGACGATGTTCAGAACGGAGGCAACCTCCCTGGCATCGTCGAAAAAAGTCTCGTAGAAGTCCCCGACCCTGAAGAGAAGAAGGTAATCGGGATACCGTTCCTTCACTTCCAGATACTGGCGCATCATGGGAGAATGGTCCTTCTGCGCAATACCCTCTTCTTTCTTCATACCTGACGTTGGCGATGATTGCGTTGAAATGGATAACAAGCGGACTGAATGGATGAAGCTACTCCAGAGCACCTAATTTAACAAACTTGGAAGAGCAAGCCATGAGCATCCGTAAACCATCGCAAAAGAAGGCTTGACAAGCTTTCTTCAACAACCTATCTTACAGCCGGCGTCCACTTCAATCTTTTCACCAATCGTTCACCGGCACCATGGAACTGCACTCGGTCCTGCGCTTTCTGCACGTTGTCTCTTTTGCGGCATGGTTTGGTTCGGTACTTGCTTCGCTCTTCCTGCTGAAGACGCTCGAACCGAAACTCACCGGCGCCGATGAAAAAGCGGCGGAAGAGTATTCGGCACTGCTCAGGAAGTATGTCAAGCTCGAAACAAAGGTCGCCGATGCGGGCGTTATCGGGGTCATCCTCTCCGGAATCCTGCTTGCCCTGCTCTATCATGGATGGACATTATGGGTTTATGTGAAATCCGCACTTGTCGTCCTCCAGATCGCACTGACCCTCGGGTATATCGTCCGGGCAATCCAGCCACTGAAATATCCGTGCATGAAAGCCGAATTCGGCAGGTGGTACCGCCTTTTCGGCATCTCGCTGACCATGTTCGCCCTGGTGCTTCTCTGCAGCTTCTTTCTTCTGTGAAAAGAACACCTTTACCTTTTGAACTTGAAAGAAAAATGCTATATTTGAGACCTTTATCATTAAACTATACGTGAAGAATGCAGGCGCTGATCAAGATATCCGATAAACAATATCTGGTGAAAGAGGGGGACAAGCTCTTCATCCCCAGGCAAAAAGCCGCAGTTGGCGAAACCGTCGCAATCGACTCCATCGCTAAAATCGACGGCGAAAACACCGTCCTCACCCCTGCCGGAAGCAGCATCCAGGCAAAGGTCCTCGATCATGTCAAGGACGACAAGGTCGTGGTTTTCAAGAAAAAACGCAGGAAACGCTACCAGTCGAGGAACGGACACCGCCAGCAGATGACCCAGATCGAAGTTGTTTCGCTGTAAATACCAGTTTCAAAGATTTCAAACGTTAATTTTTTTCTGTTATGGCTCATAAAAAAGGCGGCGGATCGACCAAAAACGGTCGCGACAGCAATCCGAAATACCTCGGCGTGAAATCTGCAGGCGGTTCGAACATCGCTGCAGGCACCATCATCGTCCGTCAGAGGGGCACGGTTATCAAACCGGGCAAAAATGCAGGCATCGGCCGTGACCACACGATTTTTTCTCTGATCGACGGTGTAGTTACCTTCCGCAACGGACGGAACAACAAGAAAATGGTCGACGTTCTCCCTGGCTGAAACGATGACCATCTGTCACATCAAATTGATTAAAGCCGCCTTTTTGTTAAGGCGGCTTTTTTTATTTTACTCGAAGAACTTTTCAGCGGCAGATGCAATCCGTCTGCCATGTTTTCTCTACACCAATAAATAGACAAGCATTATGAAAATCACCGTTATCGGCGCTGGAAACGTAGGAGCTTCGGCTGCCCTCAGGATCGCCGAAAAACAGCTCGCCAACGAGCTTGTACTGATTGACATCGTCGAAGGCATTCCCCAGGGCAAGGCGCTTGACATGTACGAAGCGGGGCCCGTCGATCTTTTCGACACCAGGGTTTTCGGCTCCAATGATTACAAGGACTCGGCAGGCTCCGACATCATCCTCATTACCGCAGGCCTTGCAAGGAAACCGGGTATGAGCCGTGAAGACCTCCTGATGAAAAACACGGTGATTGTCAAAGATGTTACGACCCAGGTCATGAAGTACTCTTCGAACCCCATCATCATCATGGTCTCCAACCCGCTCGATGTCATGACCTACTTCGCCCAGGCAACCAGCGGACTTCCGAAAGAACGCGTTATCGGCATGGCCGGCGTGCTCGACGCAGCCCGCTTCAAATGCTTCATTGCCGAGGCGCTCGACGTTTCCATCCAGGATATCAATGCACTGGTGCTCGGCGGCCATGGCGACTCTATGGTTCCGATCGTGGAATACACCAACATCGGGGGCATCCCGCTGAACCAGCTTATGCCGAAAGAGCAGATCGACGCACTTGTCCAGCGTACCAGGGACGGGGGCATCGAAATCGTCAATTACCTGAAAACCGGTTCGGCCTATTATGCGCCCGCAGCTTCGGCAGTCGACATGATCGAGACGATCGTGAAAGACCGCAAACGCATCCTGCCCTGCACAGCCTATCTCAACGGGCAGTACGGCATCAACGACATTTACTGCGGCGTACCGGTAAAGCTCGGGAAAAACGGCATCGAGCAGATCCTTGAAATAGATCTTGCACCTGCAGAGCTTGAAGCCCTGAGGCACTCGGCAGCCCTGGTGAAAGAAAGCTGCAGCAACCTTGAAAAAGCCCTTGCCTGACATAAACAGGAAACGAGTTTTTTCAGATACCATAAAAAAAGCGGCCTTCGAGCCGCTTTTTTTATGCTGAACAGATGTCCCCCATTACACCTGTTCTTCCCCACGGGCGTGAAGAGTTTCACTCTATTATTTGCAGATCGCATGCCAATCCCTGTTTGATGCAGAAAAATCAGCCGTGGGAACAATGAAATGGCGATGATCCAAGAAAAACTGCTAAAAACTTCCATTATACCTGAACTTCCCGGCTGTTTTCCGTGATGAACATCGGT
This sequence comes from Chlorobiaceae bacterium, assembly GCA_013334565.1. GTDB lineage: Bacteria > Bacteroidota > Chlorobiia > Chlorobiales > Chlorobiaceae > Chlorobium. Next base: position 25,371 of record JAAXXI010000015.1, on the reverse strand, counting down.
GAAGCCTTAAAGAACGGCGAATTACGGAAGGATCGGGCAAAAAAAACGCGGCCGTGCAGCCGCTTTTTTCTTGAACAGATGTCCCCCATTACACCTGTTCTTCCCCACGGGCGTGAGGAGTTTCACTCTAATAGTTGCAAATAGCATACCAGAAAAAAAGCCGTTAAAGAAACTCTCCGCTCAAAACCTTTGCAAAAAATAAATTGCCGTTTTTCATAAAAATTCTTCACAATTTCGTCTGCTGATACCACCCGAAAACCGATGAACAAATTGTTTCATCGCGCTCCAAAAATGGTCGAAAATGAAACAACTGCTTCATCAGAATGACACAAAAGACACAGCTGATGGAACAGATGACACACTACAAATAAAAAAAGCGGCTTTTCAGCCGCTTTTTGTGAACAGATGTCCCCCAACACCTGTTCATCCTCACGGGCGTGAGGATTGTAAAACTATAATCGCAATTCCCATGCCAGAAACGGCATTTTTTAAATAAACAGGACAAGACCATCTTAACAAGATGCGCAAGCCACTTTATTTCAAGCAGATACACGAGAGAATAAAACATGGGCGACCGCGAGAAAAAACGGAAAACGCACAGGTTACAGTGGTTCTTCGTGGGTAATACAGTGTATTGCCCCCAGCCCCCAGATAAGATCGGTGCAATCGATACCGACCACCTTTCGCCCTGGAAAACATTCCTCGAGGACCGCGACAGCTTCCCTGTCCTGCGAACAACGGTAGACAGGGACGAGGACCACGGAGTTTGCAATGTAGAAGTTCGCATAGCTCGCCGGCAAGCGCTCGCCTTCGAAAAATACCGGGTCCGGCATCGGGAGCTTCTTCACCCTGATCGGGTTGCCCTCCAGGTCGGCAAAGGACTTCAGCAAGGCATAATTCGCCTGAAGGGGTGCATAATTTTCATCTTCGGGATTCTCCTCGACCGTAATGACCACGGTCGATTCATCGACAAAACGCGCCATATCGTCAACATGGCCGTCGGTATCGTCACCGGCGATGCCGTCACCGAGCCAGAGCACTTTTTCGATACCGAGATAACGCCCGAGCTCACGCTCGATATCGCCCCGGTCCATCGAAGGATTGCGATTGGGGTTGAGCAGGCATGCTTCGGTAGTCAGCAGGAGCCCTTTGCCGTTGACGTCGATCGCCCCGCCCTCGAGCACCATACCGGTGGAAATGAACGGCAGTCCCTGAATGGAAGCCACCCTTTGCGGAACAGCATTGTCGTCGTCATAGGGTTCATATTTGCCTCCCCAGGCGTTGTATTCCCAGTCGAGGATAACTTTTTCCCTCTTGCCGCCACATTCCCGGAATACATAATTCGGCCCGTGGTCCCTGCACCATGCGTCGTTGGTAGGGATGCGGTGAAAGCGGATTCGGTCCATCCGGAGCTGTTCGTGCCGCAAGGATGATATCAGCTGTCGGGCCTCGCTCTCCATCGTTTCATCGAGCACATTGATATGCACCTCTTCCGATGAGCTCAACCAGGACGCAATTTCGGCAAATACCGCAGGGACCGGTTCAAATTTGCCCGGCCATGAAGCGATCTTGTGAGGCCATGACAGCCAGGTTGCCTTGTGTAAAGCCCACTCGGGGGGCATGATATAGCTGGAAACGTCCATAAACGGTTGAATCACTTCGATGGTTTCTGAAGATGCTGCCTGATGCGTGCGATCCGCTGCATCACGGGCGGATGGGAATAGTTCAGGATCACATAGAGGGGATGAGGCGTCAGGTTCGTGAGATTGCTTCTCGACAGTTTTTTGAGGGCATCGGCAAGAACTTCACCGGAACGGTATGTTGAAACCGCGAACAGATCGGCTTCAAACTCATGCCTGCGCGAAAGGGCCTGCAGGAACAGCGAAAGCACAAACTCCACCGGGGTATAGAGAAGCATGAAAAAGATCAGGCTTCCGTAGACGGACACGTCTTTCATATGAAAGGCGTCGAAAAGCCCCCGGTTGTTCATGAAAATCGAAAGGAGGAAAAAAAGCGCTCCCAGGTTGAGCAGGCTCAGCACCATATTGATGACGATATGCTTTTTCCTGAAATGACCTATTTCGTGGGCAAGAACCGCGACCAGCTCCTCGACGGGGTGATTGCTGATCAGGGTATCGAAAAGCGCTATCCTCTTGCGTTTCCCGAAGCCCGTGAAAAAGGCGTTTGCCTTTGAAGAACGCTTCGAACCGTCGATAACGTAAATGCCCGAAAGCGGAAACTTCACTTCGGCGGCATAGTCCATGATGCTGCTCTTGAGCTCTCCATCCTCGAGCGGGACGAACTTGTTGAACAGGGGCATGATCCAGCTTGGAGCGACATATTGCAGAAGAAGGCTGAAGAGAGTTATCCCCGCCCACGCGGAAAACCAGGCACCCGGTCCGGCTGTCTGGAAAAACCAGAGCACACCGGCAATGACCGGAGTGCCGAGCAATACCGCGAGGAAAAGCGATTTGAGGTGGTCAGCGACAAATACCCCGAAGGTCGTCTTGTTGAACCCGAACTTTTCTTCGATGACAAAAGTCCTGTAAATGCTGAATGGCAGCTCTGCAAGCGTCTGGACAAGCATGAGCGACCCGATATAGAGAAGCCCGGTGATGATCGGTCCGTGAGCAAAGCTGCGGAAAAACTGATCAAGGACGTTGAAGCCTCCGCAAAACCAGAAAATCAGCAATAAGGCAAGGTCGAACCCGGCGCTGACCAGCGAAAAACGGGAGGTGGCCCGAAGGTACTCCTGGGATTTCCGGTAGGCATCTTCATCGTAAATCCCCGCGAACTCTTCGGGAACTCCTGCAGACGCGGCCCTGACATTGAGCAGTTCCGACAGGAGCTTGATGCAGAAGGTAATGAGCAGGGTGAGGAGTACGATGATGCCGTAACTGTTCATATCAGAAATAATTGATCCATGATAACCATGTGACGTCCTGGGCCGGATTACATTTCGTCGAGGAACCGTCGCTGCAACTCCCCGTATGTCTCTATGCGTCGGTCGCGAAGAAAAGGCCAGTGTGAGCGGTAGAACCCGATACGGTTCCTGTCGCAGGTTGCAAGCAGAACCGATTCGTTCTGGTGCGCGGCTTCGGCGACAACCTGTCCGAAAGGGTCGGAAACGAAACTGTTGCCCCAGAATTCAAGCTCCCCTTCCGTGCCGACCCGGTTCGCAGCCGCGACGAATACCCCGTTGGCGATGGCATGAGAAAGCTGCATTGTTTTCCAGGCAGCCCGCTGCGAGTTCCGCACTTCGTCGGAATGTTCGCTTGCCGCCCAACCTATCGCAGTCGGATAGAACAGGATTTCAGCGCCTTTGAGGGCTGTCAGCCTTGCCGCCTCGGGATACCACTGGTCCCAGCAGATGAGGACACCGATCGTGGCGTACCGGGTCCTGAAAACCTTGTATCCGAGGTCTCCGGGGGTAAAGTAAAATTTTTCATAAAACCCCGGGTCATCCGGGATATGCATCTTGCGGTACTTGCCGAGATAACCGCCGTCGGCATCGATGACCGCCGCGGTATTGTGGTGAAGCCCTGGCGCCCGCCGTTCAAAGAGCGATGCCACGATCACCACCTCGAGTTCCCTGGCAAGAACCTGAAGCGATTCGGTCGAGGGGCCGGGCACCGTTTCGGCGTAATCGAAAGGACCGTAATCCTCGGTCTGGCAGAAATAATCCGTGGTGAACAGCTCCTGCAGACAGATGATCCGGGCTCCGGACGATGCAGCTTCGCGTATTTTCATGCAGGCCTCGGCCATGTTCTCAGCCGGAGTGCTTCTGGACCTGCTCTGGACAAGGGCTATGGTAACATTATCGGAATGCATAAACAATCGCAGTTAATGGAAAAGGAGACCTGCTGAAAAAAGAAGGCCGTGAAGGGTGAGCAGTTTCCCTGTCCCGGCAAGGATGTTGTTGAGCTGCCTGCCTTCGCTCGAATAGAGATTCCTGACGGTTTTTATCGCCAGCGGGAGGGTAATCAGCGTGAGCAGCACCCATACCGGATACCCCTTCAGCCAGAGAACGGGAGGCACAAGATATGCGGCAGCCGTGAGGATCACATAGAGCCTGCGAGCCCTCTCCGCACCGATACGGGCCGGCAGGGTCATCTTGCCGACTTTGCGGTCTGTGTCGATATCCCGGATATTGTTGACCAGCAGGATGTTGACCGAAAACAAGCCGGGTGCCGCGGCGGCATAGAGCACCGACAGGTTGAGGCTGTGGGCCTGGACGTAGTAGGTCCCGCCGACCGCCACGAGCCCGAAAAAGATAAAGACGAAGATATCGCCGAGGCCGGAATAGGCTATCGGATAAGGCCCTCCCGTATACGCCCAGGCAAAGAGGAGCGAGAGCAGACCGATGAGCAGTATAGGCCAGCCTGCAGTGAAGACGAGGTAGAGCCCGAGCAGGAAAACGGCAGCGACCAGGGTTATGGAAACCCGGACCATGGTCTTCTCGCTGATGATACCCGACGCGACCGTCCTTGTCGGGCCAAGGCGCTCACTGGTATCGGCGCCCTTTCGGAAATCGTAGATTTCATTGATGAAGTTCGTGGCCACCTGGATGCCGAGCGCACAGACGAGTGCCACAAGCGCGGGCATGAAGCTGAACTGCAGGTCATGAGCTGCGAGGGCGGAACCGAGTATGACCGGCACTGCCCCTGCCGGAAGGGTTTTCGGGCGGATGGCAAGCATCCAGGACTGCAACGCGCCCGTCCTGCCGGTATTGTTTCCTTCCTTATTCCGAGCCACCTTTCCTGTCCTTTGCCATTTTTATGCTGCTGAACGTATTGCGGATCTTTTCCCCTGGTTTGATATAGGTCAGGCTGTGCCGGACAGCCATTGCCGCATCGCTCAGGCCGGTCTGGATAATTTTGAGCTTTCCCGGATAGTAAGCGATATCGCCTGCTGCATAGAGCCCGTCGACGGTGGTTTTCATATGGCTGTCGACAACGAGCGCGTTGTCCATGAGCTCGAGCCCCCATGCGGAGAGCGGCCCAAGGTTGGATTTGAAACCGATGAGGAGGAGAAGCCTGTCCGCTTCAACAATGCACTGGTTTCCGTTTTTCCTGCGAAGTTTTACGGACGTGACCTGGTCACCGGAAGTCCCGATCGAGCTGACCTCGGTGTTGAGGAAAATATCGACCAGCCCGGACTGTTTCGCCTCGAGCACTTCCCTCGCCGTCTTGCCATGGCCCTGGAATTCGTGCATCCGGTGTACGAGGGTAACGCTCGCCGCAACCTTCAGGAGACCGACAGTCCAGTCGAGCGCCGAGTCTCCGCCACCGACGATGACAACCTTCCTTCCGGCGAAATCGCTGACATTCTTCACCGAATAAAAAACCGAACGGCCTTCCAGATGGTCGATATCGCCAAGCTGGGGAAGCTTTCGGGGAGAAAACGCGCCGAGCCCGGCAGCAATCAGGACCGCCTTTGACAGGTATTCCCTGCCCGATCGGACCGTCACCCTGAAAGAGCCGTCAGCAAGCTTGTTGTATTCCGTGACGGTCTCGCCGAGAACCACTTCCGGATGGTAACGCTCCGTCTGCTTCCAGAGGCTCTCGACAAGACCGGCGGCCGGCACTTCAGGGAAACCGGCAACGTCGTAGATATGTTTTTCGGGGTACAATGCGGCAAGCTGTCCACCGAGCTGGGGCATGCTTTCGATGATCCTGCAGGTGATATTGTTCATGCCGCACTGGAAAGCCGCAAAAATACCGGTTGGACCACCACCGACAATAGTCAGGTCACGGATCTCGTCACCGTGTTCAAAATAGAGTTTGTTTATGGTCATCAGAACGTCTGATTACTGGAAATATTACTGGTTCCCGGCTTCATCGGAAGCCGACCTCTTCAGATAGATGATACCCTCGGGATCGACCATGCCGTAAAGAATGGTGATGAGATGGCCCAGTTCGTCAAGTTCGTGGATTTCAACGTGGATCGCATCACGCTTGGGGACCTGGCTGCCTTCGTTATCCCTGAAATAGAAGACCGCCTTCACCCCTCCGTGCGGTGTCGTCCCCTCGAACCCGTAATTACCGTCCTCGAGCTCGGTGAGGGCGCAGCCGGGGTTCGACGAATCGATCGGGCAGGAAGCGCACTGGGAATAGAACCCGTCCTCTGAATCGGCAAATTCACAAACAGGAAACTTCATGGTATCGTTCTTTTGATTTTAACCAGACATTGAGGCCAGAAAATATAATACATTAATAAAATAATGTTGTAGAGTTCAATCTTTATTGATTTCTTAAGGCACGGTTTAACCACAGGATTTCAGCAATACAGCGACAAGCGATGTTAGCCAAACGGATCATCCCCTGCCTCGATGTCCGCGACGGACGGGTTGTAAAGGGAATAAACTTCGAGGGCCTCAGAGATGCGGGCTCCATTCTTGAACAGGCAAGGTTCTATAACAGCGAGTTCGCCGACGAACTGGTCTTCCTCGACATTTCAGCTTCACTTGAATCCCGGAGAACAACTCTCGAAGAGGTGCTGAAAGTTTCAGGCGAAATTTTCATTCCCCTGACGGTAGGCGGCGGCATCAGTTCGGTCGAACGCGCCAGGGAAGTTTTCCTGCACGGGGCCGACAAGGTTTCGGTCAACACCGCCGCGGTGAACGACCCCCCGCTCATAAGCCGCATCGCGGAAAAATACGGTTCACAGGCTGTCGTTGTCGCCATCGATGTCAAGAAAATCGGCGACGACTACATCGTCCACACCCATTCCGGCAAAAGACCGACAGATTTCGAAGCGCTCGAATGGTCGCATAAAGTCCAGGAGCTCGGAGCGGGAGAGATCCTGCTGACCAGCATGGACAGGGACGGAACGAAAGAGGGTTACGACAACGATATCCTCGCGAAGGTTTCGACTTCGGTCCATATTCCCGTCATCGCTTCCGGCGGAGCGGGCAATCTCGAACACCTCTACGAAGGGTTCACCAGAGGCCATGCCGATGCTGCGCTTGCCGCATCGATTTTCCATTTCCGCCAGTACTCGATCCACGAAGCCAAGGAGTACCTTCATGACCGGGGAATCCCGGTAAGGCTCTGAACCCGACAAACCGTTAACGGATGCGATGAAAAGGAAAATGTTCTTTTGCATGGCACTGGTCATGCTGCTTTCAGGCACCGTCAACGGCGAAATCCTCAGCAGGTACCAGGCTGCCATGATCGAAGCCGAAAAAGGCGATCCCGCAGCACAGAACAAGGTCGGGACCTACAGTAAAATCGGTATCGGAACGGAACAGAACGACAGAGAAGCGGCCAGGTGGTACCGGGCAGCTGCAGAGCAGGGCTATGCCGAAGCGCAGTTCAACCTCGGGGAAATGTACGAAGAAGGGAGAGGCGTGAAGCTGGACCTTGCCGAAGCGCTGGACTGGTACAGGAAAGCCTGTGACAACGGATGGCAATGCGGCTGCAGAAAATACCGGATGATGACGGAAAAAAATGACTCAGGCTGCAATTAATCGGCATGGGACATCGCTTTCCTGGTCAGCAGAAGACCGGGCACCATAGGAAGCCAGAGTGTGAACCCGCGGAGCAGCAGCATTGCGGCAAGAGCCGTTTCAAGCCTCACCCCTGACATTGCCAGCAGGGCTACTCCCGTAGCCTCGAAAGATCCCATTCCCAAAGGGATCAGGCTCAGCATGGCGACGATCGAGGAAAAGACAAAGCAGGGAAAAGCGACAAAAAGCGGCACCGGTTCGCCGAGAGCATAGAGCATCGCCCAGAGCGTCGCACTGTCGAGCAGGAATATGGCGGATTGGAGCGCAATCGCCTCGAGGACAAGGAACGGATTGCGCAGCGTCGTCCCGGGCGCTTCGGCATAGATCTTCAATATGCCCTGTGCGGCGGGAATGCGCAGAACCCAGGGGGGAAGATCTTTCCCGCCCCATTGTTTCAGCAGCAGGACGCCTGTCGGAATGGCGAGCGCCACGAGCAGGAAAAAAGCGAAAATCGTGATGATCCAGGGGTTCAACTCCCGCCTTACAAGCAGCAGAACGAGCGAAACAGCTGCAACGAGCAGATAGGCCCCGTAATAGGAGAGGATGCTTACCAGCATGACGCCCATCCCGATATTGCCCGGTACGTCCCGTCTCCTGAACGCATTGATGACAAAGGCTATGCCGCTGATGCCGCCGGTAGGCAGCGCCTGGTCAGCGAAAAGCTTCGCGAGCGCGAGCGGGAGCAACTGAGAGACGGGATAGCGCACGCCGCTGAAAGAGAATGCCTGGCGCCAGACGAGCGCGAGCGCAAGGTAGGTGGCGAGCTGGAACAGAAAAGCGGGGACAATCCAGTAAGGATCAATATGGCCAAGCAAACCGATGAACTCCTTCAATTCACCGAAATGCGTAACCGAAAAAACAACGGCCGCAAGGAGAAGCGCCCCGGCAAAGAGCGATACCCAGAATTTTTTTCCAGCTTCACGGTCCATCCGCCAGTTCCCTCCTACGTCCGCCAGGCCCGAAAGCTTTTCGCGGGTTTGACGCCCATTATTGTTCAGCTCCTGGTGCCGGGCCGGGATCCGAACCTGGTTCCCCATGCTCTTCCATCAACACCCGGCGCATATCGGCAAGTTCCTTGCGCCTGCCCTCGTCTGCTTCCGGATAGGAGAGAGAGAGCGCGGTCATGGCCTGTACGATAATATGGGAGACGATGAGCCTTGCATTGGCCTTGTCGTCCGCAGGGACCGCATACCAGGGTGAGCGTTTCGTGCTGGTCGCGCCGAGGCAGGTTTCGTAAGCGCGCATATACTCTTTCCAGTATCTGCGTTCCTCGACATCGGCGGAACTGAATTTCCAGTTTTTCGAAGGTTCGTCGATCCTGCGCAGGAAACGCTGCCGCTGTTCCTCTTTCGACAGGTGCAGAAAAAACTTGACGATCCTCGTGCCGTTCCGGTAGAGGTGGTTCTCCATGTCGACTATGGATTTGAACCGGTTTTCCCACACTTTTCCGCCATTGAGCAGTTCGTTGGGGATCCGCTGGGCCGCAAGGATTTCCGGGTGGACCCTTACAATGAGCACCTCCTCGTAATAGGAACGGTTGAAAATACCGATCATGCCCCGTTCAGGAAGGCAGCGGTTCGTCCTCCAGAGAAAATCGTGGTCGAGGTCCTGGGCTGACGGATGCTTGAAGCTGTATACCTCGCATCCCTGGGGGTTCACTCCGGACATCACATGCCTGATAATGCTGTCTTTTCCGGCGGCGTCCATAGCCTGGAATATCAGCAGCAGCGAATACCGGTCATCGGCATAATGGATGTTCTGGATCCTGCTGAGCTCTTCGACGTGATCGGCAAGCATTTTTTTGTAATGCTTTTTCGATTTGTAGAGGGGCGCAATGTTCGTTGGCCGTTTCGAAAGGTTGACTTTTTCGCCTTCACCGATACGGAAATCATTGTAATCAATAAAAACCGGCATGTTCCAGGATGATTAATGTTGAAGCGACGCCCGGCTTCCTGTTGCAAACCGGACAGGACCGGACCACGGTATCAAACAATGTAACGAACACGGCTATGAAGCCGAAGCCCGACTGCATGAATAAGCGTATATTGCAATGAAAAAAGAACCTGCAGTTCCGGGAGCGGGGCATGCGGTTTTCCCTTTACCACGACAATCCGGTCAGCAGCATGAAACAGCTTTTCAGGTCGGTAATCGTCCTCGCGCTTACGTCCTTCTTCCCGTTCATGGCAAGGGCTGAACTGATGCCCGAGGTACCGGGCACGGAGCAACATTTTTTTTCAGACAACGGCAGGTATGAAATCACGATCACCTGCGAAAAGCAAGGGCACTCCTGGAGCCTCAGGGAAAACGGACGGGAACTCTGGAAGCAGGCGCTGTTCGATGAACCGGGAGAAGCTGCCGTTTCGGACAACGGCGAAACGATCATCCTGCCTCTCTGGGGATGGCGGGACGAGGGCGGATCGAGCGGCATCGCCGTCTATGACAAAAAGGGCGAGCTCAGGAAAAAAATCCCGTTTGCCGGAGAGCATCCGGACGAAACGGTGCTTCGCTGGGTGCGGTACCGCGCAATTTCTCCCGACGGCAGTTCTGTCGCCATCGGCCAGAACGGTATAGGGCAGGCGGAGATAACCCTGTTCGATGCATCGACAGGAGCGCTCGTCTGGGGGAAAACCACCGGTTACCCGGTAATCGTCCAGATCAGGGTCGCGCAAAACGGGAAGTTCACGCTCGCAGCTACCCGTAACGAAAAGGACGGCGCAATGGCCTTCATGCTGTTCGACAGGATGGGAAAGGTGATCTGGCAGAAAAAAACAGTGCGGAATTTTTCCCGTGATGTCATCAGTTATGTGCAATTCCTGAGCACCCGGCAGGAGTTCGGAGTATTCGACCGTAAAACAGGGCGTTACCACTTCGCGAAATTACCGGCAACCGCAAACTGATCCATCTCAGGAAAAAGTTCCGTACCCCCGGTTAATTTCGTCAATCCGGAGGCACGGGAAAACCTATTTCGTCAGTGCATGGTTGATGAGCGCAGGCCCGTGCTGAACCGTTCTGCAGTAGTGGACTGCAGGCTTTCCGAAGGTCATGACATACCCGACGACATGGTCTGCGGGAATTCCCAGGCACTCGCGGGTTTCCGGCAGCAGATCGTCGATCGTCCATTTCGCAAGGCCATTCCAGAGCGTCCCGACCCCGTTCGCCTGGGCAAAAAGCTCGAAGTAGCTGAGCGCTATGAGGCAGTCGGGCACCGGTGTGGAAACGGTAGCGGGAGCCGAAGCCACAAGGAGGTGCGGCGCATTGCGGAACAGGATATCGACCTTTTTTTCCTGCCAGAGCTTCAGAAAACCGCCATAGAACTCCCGTCCTTTCGGCAGCGCGTTTTTCGCGACCGTATCTGCGAGCCCTTTCATCACAGCTTCTCGAAATTCGGCAACCTTTTCCCTGCTGTCCAGCACGGTGAACAGGACCTGCCTGGAATTCACGCCGGTCGGGGCATGCCAGGCAACCTCGAGCAGCCTTCTGAGCAGCCCCGGCTCGAGCGGTTCTTCCTGGAAACGCCTGACCGAACGTCGGCCTTTCATGAGAAGCTCCAGCTTCGCGGGATCGGGGAAGCCCTGTTCGAGGGAGAGGCTTTCAGACGGTTTGATCCCGTGAATGGATATCGAGCCTTCGGGACAGACCGCAAGGCAGTGCTGGCACCGGTAGCAGTTCGCCTCCTTTTCAACCGGGATATAGGGGAAACCGTTTTCATGCATGAAAATGATGCGCGCCGGACAATCGGAAACGCAATCGCCGCAGCGGGTGCAGCTCTGTGTATTTATTTCGAAATCAAGGATCGTGGTCATGGAACTGCCTCTCATTTTCCTGTTTTTCCTTCGACGAGATAGATGGTGTCTCCCCTCATGGCAAGATAGTGCAGCCTGGAGGGAGAGTCGAAAACAATCCTGCCGCCCCATCCGGTAAAAATATTATCGAAAGACGGGCCTTCGGTTCCTCCGGCAACGACAAAATTCTTTTTCCCTTTTCTCGCCACGTAGGCATTTGCCGTGCCGTCAGCATTGAACTCGAGGCCTCCGGCCGCATCATAAAACGGTCCTTCGACACCGTCGATCACCATGAGCTGCCGGCCGTTCCTGGTCGCGGTAAAACCCGAATGCCGTCCATCCGCACTGAACACGAAGCCCTTGACTCCGTCAAACCCCCGGCTCGGGACACCGTCTGTCACGGCAAACCACTTCTCCCCTTTTTTCATGCAATAAGCCACCTTTTTGCCGTCCCGGCTGAAAACCGGAGGTTCAGAGACAATCCCTTCATCAAGCGGCACTTCCGAGCCATCAACGACAACGGAATACCGTTCACCTTTCTTCGCGATATATGCGGTACGGCTCCCGTCGGGACTGCAGACCAGTCCACCGATGCTTTCAAAGGGCGGTCCTTCCTTTCCCCTGAAAACCGCCACAACCGTATCGAGGCCTTTTCCGGCAACGAAGGAAAGGTCACGGCTGTCCGGAGTGAATGCCAGGCTGCCTATGCCTGAAAAAGCGCTCCCTTCCGTTCCATCCCGGACGATTACCCATTGATCGCCTCTCTGGGCCAGATAAGCGAAATGCCTGCTGTCCGGGCTGAAAACAATTCCCTTGACGCTCACGTAACCCGGTCCCGGTTCGCCATCGACAACGGCAAACCACTTGTCCCCTTTCCTGCCGGCATAAGCGGTCCTGCGGCTGTCCGGGCTGAAAACCGTTGCGCCTTCCCCGGTCTCTTCCCAGGGCATCCCCTCTTTGCCGTCGATAACCACCACGACCGACTTGTCGGCAGTGACCGCGGCATAGCCGGTCCGTTTGCTGTCGGGGCTGAAAACAAGGCTGCCGGGCATGATCGCCTGGTACTCTTTCCCTTTCGTCTCACCGACGGTTACAAACAGTTTGTCACCTTTTTTCGAAGCGTAAGCCAGCCTGCGGTTGTCGGGGCTTATCGCGAACGATTCGGGGCTGAACATTTCAAGGCGCACGAGTAGTTTTTCGGATTGCCACAGACTGCTGAAATCAGTGAACCACCGGGTCCTGATGCCTGCCAGAACGATAAGGATCAGCACGGCAACTACGGCCGACGGGATAAGGAATTTCCTGAATTGCATGGTATGAAAAACTGGTTGCTGTTTGACCGGGAATTTCCCGGGGGAAATATCGACAGGATCCCTGCAAAGACTTTCAGGACCGACTACGTGAATATATTTGTTTTATCATGCATAACCAGTGTAAAAGAGAGATGTTCGCAGGAAGCCGTTAACGGGAATATCCGCTTATTTTTTCTTCTGAAGCGCTCCGCAGGAAGACTTTTTGATTCCAGCACGGCATCACCGCCATTCCGGCACTTCCCCACGTCACCGGCACTGTTATCGGTAATGCGGCAAAGTCACAGGATGCTTTCCGGCAGTGCACCCTGCCGATTTTCCTCGTTCGGGAATCGGCTTCTCCGAACGGAAAAAACCGGCTGACGCCGCCCTGGAGGCGGCACACGAGACAGGTCAATCGGCCGAACCGGCATGCCGGTAAAAGAAACGCTTGAGGATCTCGGCCGAAAGGATGTAGAAAAAGACAAGCAGGAGCATCATGCCGTAAAAGATAGCGGGCAGACGGGTGAATCCGAACATGTCGCCCACCGCGGTAAATGGGAGGATCAGAACGAACCCCGCCACCAGAAGCGTGGCAATGGTCAGGTACCGCCCCGGAAGGCTTTTATAGAAAGGAAGACGCGTACGGATAACCAGCACGATCATCGAAGCCGAGATGACCGACTCGACGAACCATCCCGTCTGAAACTCTTTTTCTCCTGCATGCAGGATCAGGAGCAGCACGGCGAAGGTGAGGTAATCGAAGACCGAACTGAGGAAGCCGAAGGTCATCATGTAGCGGCGGATGAACCGGATATTCCAGCGATGGGGCTTTTCGATATTCACCGCGTCTACCCGGTCGCCCGAAATCGTGGTTTCGGGAAAATCGGTCATCAGGTTGGTCAGCAGGATCTGCTTCGGCAGGAGCGGCAGGAAAGGAAGGAAAAGTGAAGCGCCGGCCATGCTGAACATGTTGCCGAAATTGGCGCTTGTAGCCATGAACACATATTTCATGGTATTGGCGAAGGTTTTTCTGCCTTCCACGATACCATCCTGCAGGACCTGGAGATCGTGGTTGAGCAGGACAATCTCGGCTGCCTCTTTGGCGACATCGACCGCAGAATCGACCGAAATGCCGACATCGGCAGTGTGCAGAGCTGTGGCATCGTTGATACCATCGCCCATGAACCCGACAACATTACCGGCCTTCCTGAGGGCAAGGATGATCCTCTCCTTCTGGTTCGGCTCCACTTCCGCGAAAATATCGGTGCGCCCCGCCTGCTGCATCAACGCGCCATCGTTCATGCGGTGCATCTCTGAACCGGTCACGACCACGGGGCTGTCGAGCCCGATCCGGCGCCCGAGGCTTGCCGCCACGAGAGCGTTGTCACCGGTAATGATTTTCAGTTCCACGCCGAGCTGCCTGAGGCTTCGGATCGTTTCCGGAGCATGTTGTTTCGGCGGGTCGAAAAATGTCACAAACCCGAGGAACACCATGTCATGTTCATCGCTGCGGCTGAAATTCCGGTCTGCACCGCCTTTTGTATACGCGACGCCGAGGGTGCGCAATCCGTCGGCGCTCAGCCTCGCGTATTCGTCGAGGATCGACGGCCGAAGCTCATCGAGCGGCACCGCCGTCCCATCCGAACGCTCAGCGAGCGTACAGATTTCAAGCACCTGTTTCAAAGATCCTTTGGTTATCACGATATTCTCCCCGGCATTGCGCAGTTGGACCGAAAGGCGCTTTCGGATGAAATCGTAAGGGACTTCGCTCCGGACCTCAAAATCGCTCCGATGTCCGGGCATACTCCTGACAATGGCATCGTCTATCGGGTTGCGGAACCCCTGCTGCATGAACGCATTCAGCCAGGCATACTCCATGACTTTTGGGGATGATTCGCCCGAAACGCTCAGCGCCTTGTGCAGTTTGACCTTTCCTTCCGTGATGGTGCCGGTCTTGTCCGAACAGAGAATGTTCATGCTCCCGAAGTTCTCTATGGAAGAGAGGCGTTTGACGATGACCTGCTTCGACGCCATGCTCCTCGCGCCGGTTGCGAGATTGACCGTGATGATCGCCGGAAGCAACTGCGGGGTGAGCCCCACGGCCAGGGCAAGGGAAAACAGGAATGAATCGAGGACAGGCTTATGCAGGAAGACGTTTGCGGCAAAGATGACGATCATGAGCAGCAGGGTGATTTCCATCAGCATATAGCCGAAACGCCGGACCCCTTTTTCAAAATCGGTCTCGGGGGCCTTCAGCCTGAGGCTTTCGGATATTTTCCCGAATTCCGTATCCCTGGAGGTTCTCATCACCAGGGCTTTCGCCCGTCCGCTGATGACATGCGCTCCCATGAAAAGCGTATTGCGTCGTTCCGGAAGAGGGGTATCGGCGTCGAGAATGCCCGTGTTTTTTTCAACAGGAAAGGTTTCCCCGGTAAAAACCGCCTCGTCGACGAACAGCTCTTTCGATTCGAGCAGCAGGCTGTCCCCCGGTATGAGGTCTCCTGCCGACAGAATCACGACATCCCCCGGCACAACTTCTTCAATGTGGATTTCCCTCTCCGCTCCGTCCCTGACCACCCGGCAGTTGATCTGCACCATTTTCATAAGCTGCCCGACCGCGTTCGCCGCACCTTTCTCCTGCCACCAGCCGAGCAGGCCGCTGACGAGCACGATAATGAGAATGATCGTCGCATCGGTCCGGTCGTTCAGGGAGAAGGAAAGAGCTGCCGCCGCAATGAGCAGAAGGGTTACCGGACTTCTGAACTGGAACAGGAAAAGCATGAACGGCGTCGCCTTTTCTTTGCCTTTCAGGGTATTGGGACCATGTGCCTTCAGCCGTTCCGCAGCGGCGTTTTGTGCAAGCCCCTGCATCGAGCCCGATACCTGTCCGAAGGCCTGTTCAGGTGACAGCGACCAGAACGGTTTGCCGGATTTGTCCGTCAGGCTGGATGTTCCCATGTGTCTCCCGGTTCAGCTTCACGTTTTATTCTGATACGCACCTGCATCTGTTTTTCTTTCGGTCCGGACGGGTTTATCCCCCCTTTCGCACGCCCATTGTTCCGGCACGATTATCATGTTTCCCGGAAACATTTTCCCGCATAAAAAGTTCATTTCCCGGTATCGCCCCATCCTGGGCAGCCCGGTATAACGGGGGATCATTTCAGCTGCGAGCGCAAGGTTTGAACGTTGGTTGGCGTCTATTCCAGGGTAATGCAACCTTTTTCATGGAGGCGCTCCGGGATTGGTTCCCCTTTCATACCTTCGAATGGTTGCATGTATTCCTGCTAACGAACAAATAATTGCAACGATGAAAAAAACAGCGATAACGACACTTATGATCATGACCGGATTGACAGCTTCAGGTATCAATGCATCAGCAGCCGTACCGACAGTACCAGGATCCACGAACAACGGCGCACCCTCGGCGGAAGCACGTCCGTCAATGCCCTGTGAACCCCGGATGTGGCATAACCGCGGACAGATGGGTATTCGCATGAATGAAAGGCTCAATCTGAACCAGGAGCAGCGGAACAGCTTCAGGGAGCTGAGACGGAAATTCTTCGACCAGTCGATCACTGAACGAAGGGATCTCATGGAGCTCAGGAAGGAGCTTGCCGAAGAATCGTTCAGGAGATCGCCCGACCAGAATAAAATCAGCACCCTCGCAGACAGGATCGGCAGGGAGCATACGAAGCTTGCAAAGACGCAAAGCAGGTTCTTCAGTGAACTTTCGTCGATACTCACCCCTGAACAGCTGCAGACGTTCATGAAAATGAGAGAAAACAGGTTTCATGGAGTGTAATACGAAAAACCTGCGTTCATGAAAATCGGACAGACGGGTGCCGGCAAACAGTCGGCACCCGTCGAAACTTTACAGGAATTCTGAAATGTTTTCCATATTCAGGGATGTCAATCTCCGAAGGAAAACTCCAATGATCGACGAAAGCAGCGAAGAACACTTCCGGGCGGGTCTCGAAGAGAGCCTCTGCATGCACATCTTCTCCGTCTCTTCGGCAATGGTCGGCGTATGCCTTACGGTAATCGGCATCATCCAGGTTCTCATCAAGGGGCAGAAAGCAACGACGTTCGCCGATGACCTCCTCGCAGTGGACGCACTGCTCTTCCTCTCTTCATGCATTCTCTCATACTGGGCCCTGCGGAGACGCGGCATAAAACGCATGCACAAGATCGAACAGGTCGCCGACACCATCTTTCTGTGCGCTATGGTCCTCATGGCCATCATCTGCGTGCTCATCACCTTCGACATCTCCTACCACAAACCTCTCGAATTGCTGAACAGCAAATTAAACACCGGTTTATTCGCATAAACCTTGAAAGTTCACGCGAAAAACCCTATTTATTCTTTATAGCATCTTCTTTTAAGGTCAAGCCGCAACCGTTTATCGAAACGTAACCGTGCCGGGGATTCTCAAAATAGCGCTGAAACTGCTGATCAATGACAGAAGCAAGTTTACCGCCCTGCTCGTAGGCATCACCTTTGCGGTATTCCTCATGGTCATGATGACATCCATGTTCTCAGGGATCCTGACCAGGTCATCCTCCTCAGTTTACAATATCGGCGCCAAGATCTGGGTCATGGACCCTGCTGTAAACAACGCAACGAGCAGCATTCCCATGCCGGATTACGTCCTTTCCGCGGCGAGAAGCATCAAGGGTGTCCGGTATGCCGTTCCCCTCTATTTCGGCACGGCGCAGGTGAAACTGAAAGACGGCTCCTACCAGGCAGCAACCGTCGTCGGGCTCGACGATGCGACACTCTACGGCAGGCCGGAACTGCTCGAGGGAAACATCAACGACATCTATGCTGAAAACGCCTTCATCGTCGTCAAGGACGCTGAGTACGACAAGCTCGGAAAACCCGCAGTCGGAAGCGAATTTGAAATCAACGACCACCGGGGGGCCGTCGTCGGCCTTGCCAAAGTGGCATCTTCCGGGCTTTTCGGCATTCCAACGATCTATACCACGTACAGCAGGGCCATAACCTATATCCCTTCGACACGGTTCACAACCTCCTATATCCTTATCGAACCAGGGAGCGAAAGCGATATTCCCGTTATCCAGCAGCAGATAGGAAAGCTCGGCTACCAGGCTCTGACGCGCGACCAGTTCGTCGGAAAGATCAGCGATTTCTACACCTTCAAGACCGGCATGGGAATGAACATCCTCCTGATGACCACTATAAGTTTCGTTGTCGGCCTGTCGATCTCCGGACAGACCTTTTACACGTTTATCCTTGAAAACCTGGAAAAGTTCGGCGCATTGAAAGCCATCGGGGCAAAAAGCAATGAACTGATAGCCATGATCCTGTTCCAGGCCTCCTTCACCTCGCTCATCGGCTACGGCCTCGGTGTCGGGGCCGCATCCACGTTCATGATCCTTGCAAGGCTGCGCATGCCCGATTACGCGGCACAGATAACCTTCGTGATCCTCGGTTTCGCGCTGCTGATGGTGCTGGTCATCGCAAGCGTTTCCAGTTATATCGGCGTGCGCAAGGTGCTGCAGATCCAGCCGTTCGATATCTTCAGGGGCTGACATGAGCGGGGCAGCTATCAGTGCAGAGAACCTGGTCAAATGGTTCGGAGAGGGAGAAGCCAGGACCGTTGCGGTCAGGGACGCGAGTTTTGCAGCGGAATACGGAGAGATCCTCTATATCGTCGGCCCCTCGGGAAGCGGAAAAACAACCTTGCTGAGCATGGTTTCGGGAATACTGAAGCCGAACGGTGGAAGCGTCATCGTCGAAGGTGAAGATATCTGGGGCATGTCCGAAGACCGGATCGCCCAGATCAGGCTGAACAAGATAGGGTTCGTTTTCCAGGACTACCATCTCTTTCCGCGGCTTACCACAGCCGAGAATGTCGCTGTTCCACTGATACTGAAAAAAATGAACTGGAACCAGGCGTTGAATGTGGCACTCGAATACCTTGACATCGTCGGGCTGAAAGAGCGTGCCCAGCTGCCGCCATACAAGCTGAGCGGCGGTGAACAGCAGCGCGTTGCAATTGCGAGGGCGATCGCGGGGCAACCCGATATCCTGATTTTCGACGAACCGACAGCTTCGCTCGATGGCGATACCGGCAGAAAGATCATCGAGTTCGTAAAAGCGAAAATACTCAATGAAAAACGCTGCATCATCATCGTCACGCACGACAGCAGGATCTATGAATACGCCGATACCATCATGAAAATGGAAGACGGTAAAATCATCGGGTTTGAAAAGAATCATGCATATGAGAAATAAAATCCTTATCGGCCTTTCCGTTTTCGGCATCCTCCTCGGAGCGGGCAGCGCTTATGTGCTGCGTCCGCAGCCGAAACCCCTTCCCCCGGCATTCAAGCCTGCCGCGAACCCCTATCAGAAGGGAATTTATGCTAACGGGATCATCGAGACCGTTCAGGCGAGCGGAGCGAATGTCAACATTTATCCCGAAGTTTCGGGTACGGTCACCCGGATCCCCGTCAGCGAAGGACAGCAGGTGAAGGCCGGCGAACCGCTGCTGGTCCTCGACGACACGGTCCAGCGCTCGACGACGGAATCGGCCAGGGCGCAGATCGGGGTCGCCCTTGCAAATTATGCAAACCTGAAAGCGCAGTACGACAAACTCAGGGCTTCATGGAACCTCGATCAGCGATCGGTCAGCAGGGATGCGCTCGATACCGCCGAAAACGCGGCGAAAGGAGCGAAAGCGAGCCTGGAACTCGCCAGGAAACAATACAGCGCCGCTGACGCTCTTCTGGGCAAGTATACCGTCAGGTCACTTTCCGGCGGCACGGTCCTGTCGATCAACACGGCCGTCGGCAGCTATGTCTCGAACCAGGGAGTGTATGACACCTATTCGAGAGGTACCGTGCCGGTCCTGGTGATGGGAAACCTTGGCACCGGCCTTGCGGTTCGCTGCTATGTCGATGAAATCCTCATCCAGCGGCTTCCCGATCCGACAAGAATCACCGCACGCATGTTCATCAGGGGAACGGATCTCAGCATCCCCCTGAAATTCGTTCGTATCCAGCCCAATGTCAGCCCGAAAATCCAGCTCTCGAGCCAGAGGACGGAACGGGTCGACGTACGGGTGCTCCCCGTGGTTTTCAGTTTCGGGAAACCGGCAAATGCAACCCTGTATCCCGGTCAACTTGTAGACGTCTATATCGGTGGATAATCTTCCCAACAAGCGAACCGGGACCGTTCTCCTGAACTCCCTCGGCTTCAGGGGCAGGAAATTCGGCATCTTCTTCTCCGCTCTCGCCTGCCTCACGGCCGCAGGCTGTGCCGCAGGCCCGGACTTCACGAGGCCGGATCCCCCGCACGCCGAGAGGTATAATTACGGTGGGGACCCGAAAGAATTCTCAGCCGCAGGTACCGAAAGACAACAGATCATTGCCGGCAGCGAACCGGTGGCGAACTGGTGGAAACTGTTCAATTCAAGCCGGATCGATGCCATCGTTTCGGAAGGGCTCGAAAACAACCCTTCGCTGCAGGCTGCCCAGGCGAGCCTGAGGGAGAGCCAGGAAAACCTCCGCGCAGGATCCGGTATTTTTTTCCCCCAGGCCGGCGCAACATTTGCAGAGACGCGAGAAAAAAGTTCACCGGCATCGAGCGGCAGTTCGTCGGTTGGAAAACTCTTCAACCTCTCCACCCTTTCCGCATCGGTCAGTTACGTGCTCGATATAGCGGGAGGACAGCGCCGGACGGTGGAGGGCCTCGCGGCAAAGGTTGACCAGCAGCGCGCCCTTGGCCTCGGCACCTATATCATGCTTTCCGGAAACCTCGTCAACACCTCGATCGCCATTGCCGCATACCAGGCGCAGATCGACGAACTCGAAAAGCTCGCCTCCCTTGAAAAGGAACAGGTCGCCATTGCCGAAAAACAGTATAAGGCCGGAATAGCGGCTTACAGCAGCGTGCTTGCGCTGCAGGGCCAGCTTGATGCGCTCGAGGCTTCCATCCCGCCGGTCGAACAGCAGCTGAACAAGGCGGAACACCTGCTTGCAACACTTGCCGGCAGGCTGCCCTCTGAGTTCCAGCCGCCGAAAATCATGCTGTCCGAAATCGCTCTTCCAGACGACCTGCCGCTTTCCCTCCCGTCGGATCTTGTAAGGCAGAGGCCGGACATCCTTGCCGCAGAAGCGCAGCTCCATGCAGCCAGCGCCGGCATAGGACAGGCAACGGCAGCTCTTTTCCCGAGCTTTACCCTGAACGCAGGCTATGGCCAGGCAAGCCTTGCGGCAAACAACCTGTTCGACAAAGGAAACAGTTTCTGGAACCTGGGAGCGAACATAGCTGCCCCCATTTTCAACGGAGGCTCACTCAGGGCCAAACGCCGGGCTGCGATCGCAGCGTATGACCAGAGCTTCGCGAATTACAGGACAACGGTCCTTTCGGCATTCGCTGAAGTGGCCAATACCCTCCGCGCGCTGCAGCACGACGCCGAAGTTATGCAGAAAACATCAGGGGCAGTGGATACCGCAGGGCTCTCGCTGAACCTTCTTCAGGCGAACTACAGGGCTGGCCTGGTCAATTACCTCCAGGTCATGGCTGCCGACCTTCAGTACCGTCAGGCGAAAATATCCCTGATCCAGGCAAAAGCGCTGCAGCTGCAGGATACGGCAGCTCTGTATGTCGCCCTCGGCGGCGGCTGGAAAAACGATGCCGTTGCCAATAAAAAGCTGTCGGGCAATCCATAAAAGAGCGCCCGTCACAGCAGCGGGCGCATCGTTTCCCCTTTACATCATCACAACACCAACCCGGATGTCTGTCGATCTGACTGGAAACAATATGATTCCTTCAGAAAACATGGTATTATACTCCACCTGTACCGGGCTGTACGGGAAATGCGAAACATTATTCTGAAACATGGAAGCGAACCAGAAAAAACAGCAGGTCGCTCTCAGTTCGGTAGCGGCAAGTATCCTGCTGACCGTCCTGAAGCTCGTCGTAGGGTTCATGACCGGCAGTATCGGCATCATTTCCGAAGCGGCTCACTCGGCGCTCGATTTCGGAGCGGCGGCCCTGACTTTCTTTGCCGTGAAGATGAGCGACAAACCAGCGGACACGAAACATCATTACGGCCATGCCAAGATCGAAAGTGTTTCGGCGCTGATCGAAACCGGCCTCCTGATCGTCACGAGCGTCTGGATTGTCTATGAAGCGGTCACTCGCCTCATGGAAGGCTCATCGGAAATAGAGGTGAAATGGTACTCCTTTGCAATCATGGCGATATCGATCGTCGTGGACTTTTCACGTGCCCGCGCGCTGAAAAAAGTCGCAGAGGAAACGAAAAGCAAGGCGCTCGAAGCCGACGCGCTCCATTTCAGCTCCGATATCCTCAGCTCGGCCGTGGTTATCGTCGGCCTTGTCTTTGTCTCACTCGGCATACACTGGGCCGACGCCGTTGCCGGTATCGCCGTCGCGATCATGGTTGGATGGGCGGCGATGCGGCTCGGCAAAACCACCATCGATATCCTCATCGACGCGGCCCCCGAAGGCATTACCGAAAAAATCGAAGAGATCACGCTTGAAGTCCCCGGTGTGGTCGGCATCGACAAGATCAGGGTGAAACCGACAGGCCCGCAGGTTTTCATTGAAATGTCGATCACCGTGAACAGGACCCTTTCGGTCGAAAAAGTGCAGTCGATCTGCGCCACGATCGAAAAACTCGTCCGCACGGAGTTTCCGGTTGCGGACATCACCATCAACACGAAGCCGGTTGCGCTCAACAGCGAGACCATCGCTGAACGCGTCCATGTAGTCGGGCTGAACCACGGCCTGCACGCCCACAACATATCGACCAGCCTGGACGGTGAAAAAAAGCATATCACCTTCGATGTCGAGGTCGATCAGCAGCTGACCGTAAAACAGGCGCACGATATCGTGACAGCTCTCGAAGAGGACCTTCACCGCGAATTCGACGGGGACATCGACATCTGCATCCATCTCGACCCGCTTCGCTACGAAGAACGGGACACCTCCTCCCTGACGCCTGAAGAGGGACAGCGAATACAGGCGGCCATCCTGAAGGCGGCAAAATCATTCGAAGGCATTCGGGATGTCCACGATATCCAGGCCAGGCTGACGGAAAAGCAGAAACTTGTCATCACCATGCACTGCTCGTTCGAAGACGAACTGCTTCTCGAGGAAGCCCATTCGCTCACGAGCCGTCTCGAAGGTGCCGTCTACCATGCACTGCCTGATGCATGCAGGGTGATTATCCACGCGGAACCGCAGCCTGCCTGAAAACCGGGAAAGAGGGCACGACGGGAACGACTCCGGGACAATACACCACAGGATATCTTCTATGAAAGGCACCCTTGCATTCGACATCTACGGTACCCTGATCGACACTCAGGGCATAACGGGCATGCTGGAAAAACATGCCGGTTTGAAGGCCGAGGCTTTTTCGCAGCTCTGGCGCAAGAAAGTGCTCGAATACTCCTTCCGCCGGGGACTGATGGACCGGTACCTCGATTTTGCAGCCTGTACGCACCAGGCCCTCGACTACACCCTCGAGGTGTTCGGCATCCCTCTTTCCGTAAGGGAGAAAACGGCATTGCTCGAAGCCTACCGGGAGCTTCCGGTTTTCGATGATGTCAGGGAAGGTCTTTCAGAGGCTGAAAACGCAGGGTTCAGGATCTATGCCTTTTCAAACGGGAAACGTTCCGATGTCGAGCACCTGCTCGATCACGGGGGGATCAGGAAATTTTTCATCGATATCGTCAGCGTCGACGAGGTGAGGAAGTTCAAACCTGACCCGGAGGTCTACCGGCATTTCCTCAAGCGTTCCTTTTCGCAGCCCGAACATACATGGCTCGTATCATCGAACCCCTTCGATGTGCTTGGCGCCGTTTCGGCAGGGTTGAAATCGGTTTGGGTCCGCCGTTCCCCTCCGGTCATCATGGACCCGTGGGAAATCGCTCCGGAAGTGACGGTTGAAAAACTTCCGGGCATCGTCCCCGCCATCGCTTCATTTGAAAACACTCAGGTATCCTGAACGCTCACTCTGCATCTTTATGCCGGATGTACCTTGCGGACACGAAAAGGGTAAGCGCCGCGGCCGAAAGGAGCGCCGCTGAAAACATGACAAGCACCGCAGCCATCCGCCCGCCGGTCGCATCCCGGACAATGCCTGCAATTTCCGGGCTCACGTAACCGGCAAGGTTCCCGAACGAATTGACGAGGGCAATGCCGGCCGCGGCTGCCGTTCCCGTCAGGATTGACGAAGGCAGGGACCAGAAGCATGAAATCGCGGACATGACCCCGGCCGTGGCAATGGACAGGGCCGCCACGCCGTACCAGCCCGAAACGGATGGCATGGCGCTCAGGGCGAATGCGGCTGCGGCTCCGATGCATGGAACGACGATATGCCACAGGCGTTCCCCGGTCCTGTCGGAATGCATGCCGTTCAGCACCATGGCGACCGCCGAAACGAGCCATGGAACGGCGGAAATCCAGCCGATCGCGCTGTTGTCGGTCGTGATGGACTCCTTGATGATCTGGGGCAGCCAGAAAGAGATGCCGTAAAGTCCCATGACGATGGAAAAGTAAACGGCCGCAAGCAGCCAGACGGCATTGCTCGACAAAGCATCGCCGAATGTATGCCTCATACCGTTTCCGGATTTTTTCGACTGCTCTTCCCGTCCGAGTTTCCCGATGATCGCTTCTTTTTCATCGCTGCCGAGCCATGTTGCCCCGGCAGGAGCGTCATCGAGATAATAAAAAACCCATACACCGGTCAGTAGAGATGGTATACCCTCGAGCAGGAAGAGCCACTGCCATCCCCGAATCCCTGCAAAGGTATTCATGGCATCGAGGATCATGCCAGAAACCGGTCCCCCGATCACGCCTGCCGCCGCTACAGCGGTCATGAACCAGGCCACGATTCCCGCCCGGTAAGATGACGGAAACCATTGCGTCAGGTAGAGAATGATACCGGGGAAAAAACCGGCTTCGGCAACGCCGAGAAGAAACCGGAAAAAGTAAAAAAGAGTTTCGTTCGAAACCATTGCCTGAAGGCAGGCGACCAGTCCCCAGGTGACCATGATGCGAGCGATCCAGGTGCGGGCGCCGATTTTCGCAAGGATCATGTTGCTTGGCACTTCGAACAGCAGGTAGCCGATAAAGAAAATGCCCGCTCCGGTCCCGTAGGCAGTATCGCTCAACCCGAGGTCGCTGCACATCTGCAGTTTCGCGAACCCGACATTTACCCGGTCGAGGTAAGCGAGGATGTAGCAGAAGAACAGGAAGGGAACCAGCCTCCATGCAGCCTTTCCGAAAGCCGCTTTTTCAAGAGGGGAGGCAGAGTCGGAGAAGTTGAATGGCATGTTTGTTTGTGTGCTGAAGGTCTGGGGAAAAAAGCGATGAGCAATGAGCAATGAGCAATGAGCAATGAGAAGGATCGGACCGATTGGACTGATCAGACCGATCGGTCATATCAGTATGATTTTTTACGCCGTTTTCTTAACTGAGCTGGCTTTGCTCATCGCTCATTGCTCATTGCTCATTGCTCATTGCTCATTGCTCATTGCTCATCGCTCATTGCTCATCGCTCATTGCTCATCGCTCATCGCTCATCGCTCATTGCTCATCGCTCATTGCTCATTGCTCATTGCTCATTGCTCATTGCTCATCGCTCATTGCTCATTGCTCATCGCTCATTGCTCATCGCTCATTGCTCATTGCTCATTGCTCATTGCTCATTGCTCATTAATTTTTTTTAAAACAGAAGCCTTTAGCCCCCCTGTTATCTTCGATACCTCAACTGCTTGCAGTTGAACC
>JAAXXI010000076.1 GCA_013334565.1 Chlorobiaceae bacterium | reverse complement strand
CCGCAAGGCTATTTCGAACATCGCTCCGGTAGTCGAGGTTCGCAGCAAACGTGTCGGTGGCGCCACCTACCAGATCCCGATGGAAGTCAAGCCTTCCAGAAGGTCGGCCCTTGCTTTCCGCTGGTTGAAGACCTATGCCCGCAAACGTGGCGGAAGGTCTATGGCTGAACGGTTCGCAGCTGAACTGATGGATGCTGCAAACGAGCAGGGCGCTTCGGTCAAGAAGCGTGACGAGGTTCACAGGATGGCAGATGCCAACAAGGCTTTCGCGCATTTCAGGTTCTAAGGGTTTGTTTAACTAAGGGTAGCTAATCGTCCAATATTTGTTTTATGGCAAGGCAGGTTGATTTAGAAAAAGTCAGGAATATCGGCATCATGGCCCACATCGATGCCGGGAAGACAACGACGACGGAGAGGATTCTTTACTATACCGGCCGTCTCCACCGCATGGGTGAGGTTCACGAAGGTGGTGCGACGATGGACTGGATGGAGCAGGAGAAAGAGCGCGGTATCACCATTACCTCCGCGGCGACGACCTGTTTCTGGAAACCCAAGTACGGCAACTACGCCGACATCAAGCACAGGATCAATATCATCGATACACCGGGCCACGTCGACTTCACGGTCGAGGTGGAGCGTTCGCTTCGCGTCCTTGACGGCGCGGTTGCGCTCTTCTGCGCGGTCGGCGGCGTCGAGCCCCAGTCGGAAACGGTGTGGCGCCAGGCCAACAAGTACGGTGTGCCCCGTATCGCCTATGTCAACAAGATGGACAGGACCGGAGCGAACTTCTTCGATACGGTCAAATCAATCAGGGAGAGGCTCGGTGCCAACCCGGTACCCCTCCAGATCCCGATCGGCGAAGGCGAAATGTTCGCCGGGTTCGTCGATCTCATCAGGATGAAAGGCGTCATCTACAACAAGGATGACGGCAGCACCTACAACGAAGTCGAAATTCCCCATGACCTGGTCAACGAGGCGAGGACATGGCGCATCAATATGCTCGAAGCGGTTTCCGAACTCGACGAGAGCCTTCTCGAAAAATACCTCAACGGCGAGAATATCACCGAAGAAGAGATCAGGACCGTGCTCCGCCAGGCGACCCTCAACGTTGCCATCATTCCGGTGCTCTGCGGTTCCTCCTTCAAGAACAAGGGTGTCCAGTTCATGCTCGACGCGGTTGTCGAATACCTCGCTTCGCCGCTCGATGTCGGTGCCGTCGAAGGTCACCATCCGCGTACCGAAGAGCCGGTAAAGCGTTTCCCGAAAGACGAGGAACCGTTCGCCGCTCTCGCTTTCAAAATTGCAACCGACCCGTTTGTCGGCAAGCTGACCTTCTTCAGGGTTTATTCGGGCGTGCTCAATGCCGGAAGTTATGTGCTCAACACCATGACCGGCAAGAAAGAGCGCATCGGCCGTGTGCTCCAGATGCACTCGAACAAGAGGGAAGATATTGATTGCGTTTATTGTGGCGATATCGCTGCCGCCGTTGGTCTGAAAGACGTCCGCACCGGCGATACCATCTGTGATGAGAATAATCCGGTTGTCCTCGAAAAAATGGTTTTCCCGGAACCGGTTATCCAGATCGCCATCGAGCCTAAAACCAAGGGTGACTCCGACAAGCTCGGCATGTCGCTCGCCAAGCTCGCTGAAGAAGATCCGACCTTCAAGGTCAAAACTGACGATGAAACCGGCCAGACGCTTATCGCGGGCATGGGCGAGCTTCATCTCGAAATTCTCGTCGACAGGCTCAAGCGCGAGTTCAAGGTCGAAGCCAACGTCGGCCAGCCCCAGGTTGCCTACCGCGAAACGATCCGCAAGTCGGTCGAGTTCGAAGGCAAGTTCGTCCGCCAGTCGGGCGGCAAAGGCCAGTTCGGTCTTGTCGTGCTCCAGGTCGAACCGCTCGAGGAAGGCAAGGGATATGAATTTGTCGATGCCATCAAGGGCGGCGTCATTCCAAGGGAGTATATTCCCGCGGTCAACGCCGGTATCCAGCAGGCTATGAAAGACGGCGTCGTCGCCGGCTTCCCGATGCAGGATATCAAGGTCAGTCTGGTCGATGGTAAATATCACGAGGTTGACTCTTCGGAAATGGCCTTCAAGATCGCAGGCTCCATCGGTTTCAAGGGTGCCGCGAAGAAAGCCGATCCGGTTCTGCTCGAACCGATCATGAAGGTCGAGGTCGTTACCCCGGAAGAGTATCTCGGCGACGTCATGGGCGACCTTTCAAGCCGCCGCGGCCATATCGAAGGTATGGGCCAGCGTGCCGGTGCGCAGTTCGTCAACGCGAAAGTGCCGCTTTCAAGCATGTTCGGCTACTCGACCGATCTTCGTTCGATGTCGCAGGGAAGGGCCAACTACTCGATGGAGTTTGAATGTTACCGTGAGGTACCGCGCAGTATTGCGGAGGCGCTGCAGGAGAAGAGGATGAGCAAGGATTGATAAGAGAGGACTTGATCAGCAAGATTTAATTACACAAAACAATAACAGATAACCGATACGGAGAAAGTTATGGCAAAAGATACTTACAAGAGGGATAAACCTCACGTAAATATAGGCACCATCGGTCACGTCGACCATGGCAAGACAACCCTGACTGCAGCGATCACTTCTGTCCTTGCAAAGCAGGGCCTTGCTCAGCAGCGTGATTTCGGCAGCATCGACAAAGCCCCTGAGGAAAGGGAGCGCGGTATTACCATCTCCACCGCACACGTCGAGTACCAGACCGCTAAGCGCCACTATGCGCACATCGACTGTCCGGGCCACGCCGACTACATCAAGAACATGATCACCGGTGCCGCACAGATGGACGGCGCCATCCTCGTCGTCGCAGCAACCGACGGCCCGATGCCCCAGACCCGCGAGCACATCCTGCTTGCCCGTCAGGTGAACGTACCTGCGCTCGTCGTCTTCCTGAACAAGGTCGACATCGCAGATCCCGAACTCATCGAGCTCGTCGAACTCGAACTCAGGGAGCTCCTGACCGAGTACAACTTCCCTGGCGATGATATTCCGATTATCAAAGGTTCCGCTCTGAAAGCCCTCGATGGCGATCCGGAAGGCGAAAAAGCCATCCTCGAGCTCATGGATGCCGTTGACTCCTTCATTCCCGAGCCTGTCCGTGACATCGACAAGCCGTTCCTGATGCCGGTCGAAGACGTGTTCTCGATCTCCGGCCGCGGAACCGTCGGTACCGGAAGGATCGAGAGGGGCCGTATCAAGATCAACGAAGAGGTTGAAATCGTCGGTATCAAACCGACCCGTAAGTCCGTCGTTACCGGTATCGAAATGTTCCAGAAGCTGCTCGATGAGGGTCAGGCTGGTGACAACGCCGGTCTCCTTCTCAGGGGTGTCGACAAGACCGAGCTGGAGCGCGGTATGGTTATCGCGAAACCAGGCAGCATCAAGCCGCACACCAAGTTCAAGGCTGAGGTCTACATCCTGAAAAAGGAAGAAGGCGGCCGTCACACTCCGTTCTTCAACGGCTACCGTCCGCAGTTCTACTTCCGCACCACAGACGTTACCGGTTCGGTAACCCTTCCGGAAGGCGTCGAAATGGTTATGCCTGGCGACAACCTCTCCATCGATGTCGAGCTTCTCGCTCCTATCGCCATGGATGAGAACCTTCGCTTCGCTATCCGTGAGGGCGGTCGTACCGTCGGTGCAGGTGCAGTAAGCAAGATTATCGAGTAACAGTTCGGATGCGTCCCGGGACGGGGCCGAAAAACCCCGTCCCATTTTATGATAACACGAAACAGGGTTGACAAGTGGCTGTACAGCAAAAGATCAGGATAAAGCTCAAGTCTTACGACCATAGCCTGGTTGATAAGTGGGCCTTAAGGATTATTGACGTGGTCAAGCAGACGGATGCCATCATCTTTGGTCCGATACCGCTGCCAACAAAATCGCATGTGTATACCGTCAACCGGTCTCCGCATGTTGACAAGAAGTCCCGTGAGCAGTTCTCGTTCTCCTCCCACAAGAGGCTGATCGAGATCATTAACCCGACCTCCAGGACTATCGATATGCTTATGAAGCTCGAGCTTCCAAGCGGCGTAGATGTTGAAATTAAGTCTTAACGAAATATTTGAATAGCTAATCATATGGGTGCGATTCTTGGAAAGAAAATCGGCATGACCCGTTTATACAATGACAAGCGCGAAGCGGTATCCTGCACCATCATCGAGGCGGGTCCATGCTTCGTGACGCAGGTCAAACGTGTTGATACGGACGGTTACGATGCTTATCAGATCGGTATCGGCGAAAGAAAGGAAGATAAGGTAAGCAAGCCATTGCTGGGTCATTACAAAAAGGCCGGAGTCACACCAGGCTTTATGATGGCGGAATTCGAACCTTCGCTGATCAACCAGCCGCTCGAACTCGGCAGCCCTGTCAGCGTTGAAACGTTCACGGTCGGCGAAAAGGTCAATGTGCTCGGTGTATCGAAAGGAAAAGGTTTTGCCGGTGTCGTCAAGCGTTACAATTTCGGCGGCGGCTCCAGGACACACGGCCAGTCTGACAGGCTCAGGGCCCCGGGCTCGGTAGGCGGTTCGTCAGACCCGTCGAGGGTGTTCAAGGGTACGAGGATGGCAGGCCGCAAGGGCTCCGACAACGTTACCATCCGTAACCTCGAGATTTTCAAGATCATGCCCGAGTCGAACCTCATCGTCGTCAAGGGTGCTGTTCCCGGACCGCGCAACTCTTATGTAAAGATTGTTTCTACCAAAAAGTAAATGCTGAATGTTCGAAGCTATGGAACTTAAAGTCTTAAATACCGGCGGCAAGGAAACCGGGGAAACCGTAACGCTCCGTGACGATATATTCGGCATTGAAGTGTCCGAGCACGCAATGTACCTCGATGTCAAGGCGATCCTCGCCAACAGGCGCCAGGGCACGCACAAGGCGAAAACCCGCGCTGAAGTCAGCGGCGGCGGAAGGAAACCTTACCGCCAGAAGGGCACAGGCAACGCGCGCCAGGGTTCAAGCCGTTCACCCCTGCATGTCGGCGGCGGCACCATTCACGGGCCCAAACCGCATGCCTATGATCAGAAAGTGAACAGGAAAGTGAAACTGCTTGCCCGCCGTTCCGCCCTCAGTGCAAAAGCGCAGGCCGGAAAGATCGTCGTGGTGGAGGACTTCAGGTTCGAAAACATAAAGACAAAGCCATTCGCCGAGATTCTCAGGAACCTCGGGCTTGCCGAAAGCAAAACCCTTCTGCTGACTCCGGAATACGATATGGTGATTGCAAGGTCGGGAAGGAATATCGAGGACCTGAACATCGTGACAGCCGACCAGGCGTCAACGTACGACATCCTCAACAGCCAGACCGTGCTTGTCCAGAAAACGGCGCTGAAGAAAATTGAAGAGACGTTAGGGTAATAGCAGATTTCCAGAAAAAAGGAGAGTATAAGAGATGAAAAACCCGTTGTTACGCCCCTGGCTGACGGAAAAAAGCACCGGCCTGACCGAGCAGAGAGGACAGTATGTCTTCAAAGTGAAACCTGATGCCGACAAAGAGGATATCAGGAATGCCGTTGAAAAGAAGTTCGGTGTGAAGGTCAAATCGGTTCGCACGATCAACTGCCTCGGAAAAGCCCGTATGCAGCATACAAGGAAAGGTCTGATCTTCTCAAAGAAGAGCGACTGGAAAAAGGCGGTCATAACCCTTGCAGAGGGGCAGTCGATAGATTATTACTCTGGAGCGGCCCAGAAGAGCGAAGGATAATACTTATAAAAGGATAGATCATACATCAAATGGCTATAAGGAAATTAGCGCCGGTTACCCCAGGGTCGAGATACATGTCCTACCCTGCGTTCGATGAAATCACGAAAAGCGAGCCGGAAAAGAGCCTGCTTGTACCCCTGAAGAAATCAGGCGGCAGGAACGCTGCAGGAAGGAAAACTTCCAGGCACAGGGGCGGCGGACACAAGAGGTTTTACAGGGTCATCGATTTCAAGCGCAACAAGGACGGAATTCTCGCAACGGTCGCAAGCATCGAGTATGATCCGAACCGCTCGGCAAGAATTGCATTATTGCATTACAATGACGGAGAAAAACGTTATATTCTCGCCCCGAAAGGTTTGAAGGTCGGCGACAGGATCGAGAGCGGAGAAAAAGTCGAGGTCAAGGTCGGAAACACCATGCCTCTGAGGAGCATCCCTCTCGGCACCGATATTCACAACGTCGAGATGAGAGCCGGAAAGGGCGGACAGATCGTGAGGTCTGCCGGTGCTTTCGCAGTGCTTGCCGCCCGTGAGGGCGACTATGCCACCCTGAAGCTTCCTTCCGGTGAAATCCGCAAGGTCAGGGTCGAATGCCGCGCCACTATCGGTGTCATCGGCAATGCCGACCACGAAAACATCGTTCTCGGCAAGGCAGGCAGGAGCCGCTGGCTCGGCATCAGGCCTCAGACGAGGGGTATGGCCATGAACCCGGTCGACCATCCGATGGGCGGCGGTGAAGGCAAATCGAAATCCGGCGGTGGCAGGAAGCATCCGAAGTCTCCATGGGGACAGCTTGCCAAGGGCTTCAAGACGAGGAACAAGAAAAAAGCATCTCAGAAACTGATTGTACGCGGCAGGAACGCCAAATAATCTTAGAGGAATAAAAAAGGTAGCAGAGAAACTATGCCAAGATCACTCAAGAAAGGGCCTTTTATCGATATCAAGCTTGAAAAAAGGATCCTGGATATGAATACCAAGGGAGAAAAAAAGGTTGTCAAGACCTGGTCGAGAACATCCATGATCTCTCCCGATTTTGTCGGCCATACCATCGCCGTCCACAACGGCAAGAGCCATGTACCTGTCTATGTCAGCGACAACATGGTTGGCCACAAACTTGGCGAGTTCTCTCCGACGAGATTGTTCCGCGGTCATGCCGGCGGCAAAACGGAAAAAGGCGGTTCGGCACCACGTAAAAAATAAATTGAAAAACGCGAAAGGGTAAAGACAACATGCAAGCTAAAGCAGTTTTACGGGATACGCCGACATCGCCGAGGAAGATGCGCCTTGTTGCAGGCCTCGTTCGTGGCAAGCAGGTCGATCAGGCAAAGGCAATTTTGCTGAACTCGACGAAGGCGGCATCACGCAATGTCATGATGACGCTGAAATCAGCCGTCGCAAACTATGCACAGCTCAATCCGAACGAAAGGGCGAGCGAACAGGAGCTTTTCATCAAAGAGGTTTTCGTCGATCAGGGCGCTACCATGAAGAGGACCCTTCCTGCTCCGATGGGACGGGCTTACAGGATTCGTAAAAGATCGAACCACCTGACGATCGTCATCGACAAGGTTAACAGTCCAGTAACTAAATAAAACAAGGAGAGCACGTTGGGTCAGAAAGTTAATCCTACTGGATTCAGGCTTGGAATCATCAGAGACTGGACATCCCGCTGGTATGACGACAGTCCCGTCATTTCGGAAAAGATCCTTCAGGACAATGTCATCCGCAACTACGTCCTTGCAAGGCTGAAAAAGGAGAGGGCAGGCATTTCGAAGATCGTTATCGAAAGAACGACGAAGCATGTCAAGATCAATATATATGCATCCCGTCCGGGTGCGGTCGTCGGCCGTAAAGGCGAAGAGATCAACAACCTCTCGCAGGAGCTGAGCCGTATCACCGGAAAAGAGGTGAAAATCGATGTTGTCGAAGTCATTAAGCCTGAAATCGAGGCCCAGCTTATCGGTGAAAACATCGCATACCAGCTCGAAAACCGCGTTTCTTTCAGAAGGGCCATGAAGCAGGCTATCCAGCAGGCCATGCGCTCCGGTGCAGAAGGTGTGAGGGTAAGGTGCGCAGGCCGTCTCGGCGGTGCTGAAATCGCCCGTGCCGAGCAGTACAAGGAAGGCAAGATCCCGCTCCACACGATCCGCGCCAACGTCGATTACGCGAGCGTGACCGCGCATACCATCGCCGGCACCATCGGTATCAAGGTATGGGTTTACAAAGGTGAAGTCCTTGTCCAGCGCATCGATGCCATCGAGGAAGACGAGCAGAAGAGGATGAAGGAAAGGCGCAGCGATTCTGGCCCGAGGGGG
>JAAXXI010000075.1 GCA_013334565.1 Chlorobiaceae bacterium | reverse complement strand
ACCGACGGGGAAGTGCGCATGGGCCTGCTCGACAGGATCGGCATGATCGTGCCGTTTACCGCGCAGAACGATTTCAGGGCACGCAAGAAGATTATCGATACGGTACTCGGCAAGAAAAACGCAGAGGATACCGAAGACGAACTCAGGATGCTCGGAGGGCTCATCCAGGCCGCCCGTGAGCAGCTGCCCCATGTGTCGATCACGAAGGAGCAGATGCAGGCGCTTGTCCAGACCGCGCTCAGCCTGGGCGTGGAAGGGAACCGCGCCGATATTTTCTGCATCCGCGCAGCGATTGCGAGCGCAGCCCTCGCCCAGCGCAGCGACGTCGAGGAAGAGGATATGAAGCTTGCCATCAAGCTCGTACTCATCCCTCGCGCCACCCGCATGCCTGAGCGCGAAGCCGAGGCTGACGAGATGCCTCCCCAGGAGGAACCGCCCCCGGACGAGGAGCCGGAAGCCGAGGACGAAACCGCGCAGGCCGACACGCCCGACGCGGAAGCGGAAGAGGAGCAGAAAGATACGCCCGACATGATCGAGGAACTCATGATGGATGCCATCGAAATGGAGCTTCCCGACAACATCCTCAATATTTCTCTCGCCTCGAAAAAGAAGTCGAGGACCGGCAGCCGCGGAGAGGCGCTCAACAACCGCCGCGGACGTTTTGTCAGGGCACAGCCGGGCGAGATGCGCAGCGGCAAGGTCGCGCTCATCCCGACGCTCATTTCAGCTGCGCCATGGCAGGAAAGCCGCAGGCAGGAGAGCCTGAAGAAGGGAATAAAGAAAAAGAACGCGCTCATCATCTCGAAGGATGACGTCAAGATCAAACGGTTCCGCGACAAGTCCGGCACGCTTTTCATTTTCATGGTGGACGCGTCGGGTTCCATGGCGCTCAACCGCATGAGGCAGGCCAAAGGCGCTGTTGCCAGCCTGCTGCAGAATGCCTATGTGCACCGAGACCAGGTCGCCCTGATCTCGTTCCGCGGAAAGCAGGCGCAGGTGCTGCTGCCTCCATCGCAGAGCGTGGACCGGGCGAAACGGGAGCTCGACGTGCTTCCGACCGGCGGCGGAACGCCGCTCGCTTCGGCGCTCTACCTCGGGTGGGAGACGGCAAAGCAGGCCCGTACCAAGGGGATTACGCAGATCATGTTCGTGATGATCACTGACGGGCGCGGGAACATCGGTCTTCAGGCTGCTTTCGATCCCAACGCGGAAAAAGCTCCGAAGGAACAGCTCGAACAGGAAGTGGAGGCGCTTTCACGTTCCATCCAGGCCGACGGTGTTGCCGCTATCGTCATCGATACACAGATGAACTACCTTTCGAGGGGCGAAGCTCCCAAGCTTGCCCAGAACCTCGGAGGGCGCTATTTCTACCTTCCGAACGCGAAAGCCGACCAGATTGTGGATGCCGCTCTGAGTTTCTGATTCGATTTTCCAGGCGACTTTTCAGGTAATAATAATAAATACCTGGAAGGCCGCTTCGGAATATTACTTCCTCTTTTATACATTAGAAGTACTGGAAACAAAAGGAGTTCGGTATTTTTAATGCTCACTTCATTACCACATCATGTCCACACGCCGTAAAATCGCCGCTATCGTAGGCCTCGAGCAGTACAACGCGGGTCTCTGGAAAAAAATCAAAAACCTTCTCGAAAACGAAGCCCAGCTTACCCAGTTAAGCGATATTGATCTTGAACGGCAGACCCCCGAAGCCGCCCAGGCAATTCAGGAAGCAGACTGTGTTTTCATGAGCATGATCCAGTTCAAGGACCAGGTCGACTGGTTCAAGGAACAGCTCGAAAAAGGTCATGACGACAAGACCATTTTTATTTTCGAATCCATGCCGGAAGCCATGGCACTTACCAAGGTAGGCAGCTATGTGGCCGGCGACGGAAAGGCCGGCATGCCCGACATGGTGAAGAAGGTGGCGAAAATGCTCGTCAAGGGTCGCGACGAAGATGCGCTTTACGGTTATATGAAGCTCATGAAGATCATGCGCACCATCCTTCCTCTGGTGCCCAACAAGGCGAAGGATTTCAAGAACTGGCTGACGGTATACTCCTACTGGATGCAGCCGACCGCGGACAACATCGCCAACATGTTCCGCCTGATCCTGCGTGAATACTACAATGAACCGCTCAAGGTCGGCCCGATCGTCGACGTGCCCAACATGGGGCTTTACCATCCCGATGCTCCGGATTATTTCAAGGATGTGAAAAGCTACAAGCAGTGGATGAAAAAGAGGGGAGTCAACCTCGACAAGGGGCAGAAAATCGGCCTCCTCTTTTTCCGCAAGCACCTGATCCAGGAAAAAACCTATATCGACAACACCATCAGGGTGCTTGAAAAGCATGGCATCCAGATGTTCCCCTCTTTTGTGATGGGCGTTGAAGGCCACGTGCTTGTCAGGGACTGGCTGCTGAAGGAAAAGCTCGACATGCTGGTCAACATGATGGGTTTCGGCCTCGTGGGTGGCCCGGCGGGTTCCACGAAACCGGGAACCGCCTCGGAAGCGCGCGAGGAGATCATGGCCAAGCTCGACGCGCCTTACATCATCGCCCAACCGCTGCTCACCCAGGAGTTCGATTCCTGGCAGGAGGTAGGCGTATCCCCGATGCAGATCACCTTTACCTATTCGATTCCCGAGATGGACGGAGCCACCTCTCCGATCATTCTCGGCGCATTGAAGGATGGCAGGGTGGAAACGGTGCACGAACGCCTTGAAAGACTTGCCGGCGTTATCAAACAGTACCTGCGCCTTCGCTCGTCACCGAACCGCGACAAGAAGCTGGCGTTTGTCGTCTACGACTATCCGCCCGGCCTCGGCAAGAAAGCGAGCGCCGCGCTGCTCGACGTTCCGAAAACCCTCTTTGCGATCCTGCAGCGCCTGAAAAAGGAAGGCTACAATGTCGGCCAGCTTCCCAACTCCGCTGACGATCTCTTCGCCGCGCTCGACCGGGCGACGGACCACCAGATCCAGCTCAACAGGCGTGAAGCGCCAACGGTCAGCTACGAAAAATTCAAGGAGCTCACCTCTTCGAAGGAGCGCGAACGGATCGAGGACCGGTGGCAGAAATTCCCAGGCGAAATCGTGCCGATGGGGGAGGACGAGGTCTTTATCGGCGGCGTGAAGTTCGGCAACATCTTTATCGGCGTCCAGCCACGCATGGGTGTCCAGGGCGACCCGATGCGCCTGCTCTTCGACAAGACGAACACACCCCACCACCAGTATATCGCGTTCTACCGCTGGATCAGCCGCGAGTACAACGCCCATGCACTCATCCATGTCGGCATGCATGGATCCGTCGAATGGATGCCGGGCCTTCCGACCGGCCTCACCGGCGACTGCTGGCCCGATGCCCTGCTGGGTGAAACCCCGCATTTCTATATCTATCCGGTGAACAACCCGAGCGAATCGTCCATCGCGAAACGCCGCGGCCTCGCCACCATGGTGTCGCACGTCGTGCCTCCTCTTTCCCGGGCCGGCCTCTACAAGGAACTGCCGGCCCTTAAGGACCTGCTGGTCGATTTCCGCGAGCGCTTCCTCTCCGTATCGCCGGAGCTGCAGTCCGAAAGCTCGGGTGTCGAGGAAGCCATCATGGACAAGGCCGAAGTGCTCAACCTTACCGATGACTGTCCGAAACGTGAAGGCGAGCCGTTCGGCGATTATGTCAGCCGCCTCTACAGTTATGTGGCCGAGCTTGAAAACAGGCTGATTTCGAATTCGCTCCATGTATTCGGTGAAGCGAGCCCGCTCGAATCGCAGGTCATCACGGTTACCGAAACCCTGAAGAACAGGGGGGAAGAGGGTTTGACCCTTCCTGGCGTCCTCATGACCTGCTCAGGCAAGAATGGCCATTACAGGAGTTACGAAGAGCTTCTCGCCATTTCGAGGAAAGGCGACGAAGATGCCATCCGTTTCCGCGAGTGGGTCGAACATGCCTGCCGGGATTTTGTCGAACAGGTCTTTTTCGACCGCAAGAATGCAGCGGGTGTTTTCGCCTCGATCACCGGCGGGACACAGATCCCTCCCGATGCCATGCCGCTCATCGACAAGCTGACGCAGGAAGGCGCGCAGCTGCTGTATGCGCTGCGTGACAACAACAATGAGATGGAAGCTCTCGTCAAGGTGCTCGGAGGTGGTTACATCCCTTCCGGACCTGGCGGGGACCTCGTGCGCGACGGCGTGCACGTCTTGCCTTCAGGTCGCAACATCCACTCCATCGATCCATGGAGGATCCCGTCCGAACTCGCTTTCAAGCGGGGAACGCTCATCGCGGACAGTATCATCAAGAAGCACCTCGACGAAAACGATGGACAGTATCCTGAAACCATCGCCCAGGTGCTCTGGGGCCTCGATACCATCAAGACCAAGGGCGAAGCGGTTGCCGTAGCCATCAGGCTCGCCGGCGGTGAACCGGCGTACGACGGTTCCGGCAAGATCAGCCATTACAGGCTCGTGCCGCTCGACAAGCTCAAGAGGCCGCGCATCGACGTTCTCATGCAGCTCAGCCCGATTTTCCGCGACGCGTTCGGCGTGCTCATGGACCAGCTCGACAGGCTGGTCAAGGATGCAGCCAAAGCCGACGAACCGGAGGATATGAACTACATCAGGAAACATGTGAACGAAGCGCTCGCCACCGGCGTCTCTTTCGAAAGCGCTACCTCTCGCCAGTTCACGCAGCCGCCGGGAGCATACGGAACCTATGTCGATGACATGATCGAGGATTCTGCCTGGGAAAACGAGGGAGACCTCGACGACCTCTTCATCCGCCGCAACAGCAATGCCTACGGCGGCAACAGGAAGGGCGAGAAGGAGACCGATATCCTCAAGAGCCTGCTCGGCTCGGTAGACCGCGTCGTGCACCAGGTCGACTCGACCGAGTTCGGCATTTCGGACATAGACCACTATTTCTCGTCTTCGGGCTCCCTGCAGCTGGCTGCTCGCCGCCGCAACACGAGGGCGAGCGACGTCAAGTTGAACTATGTGGAATCGTTCACGTCGGACATCAAGGTGGACGATGCCGAAAAATCCCTGCGTGTCGAATACCGTGCCAAACTGCTCAACCCGAAATGGTTCGAGGGTATGCTCAAGCATGGCCACAGCGGCGCTGCGGAAATCAGCAACCGCGTTACCTACATGCTTGGATGGGATGCGGTGACCAAGAGCGTTGATGACTGGGTCTACAAGAAAACCGCGGAAACTTACGCGCTCGATCCCGATATGAGGGAGCGGCTAGCGACGGTGAACCCGCAGGCGATCAAGAACATCGTGGGACGCATGCTCGAAGCCCATGGCCGCGGCATGTGGAAAGCCGACCAGGATATCATCGCCCAGCTCCAGGAGATCTACGCCGACCTCGAGGACAGGCTCGAAGGCATGACGGATGAGTGAGGAGTGGGGAATGGGATCTGGAAAGTGGAAAGTTGGGAACTCAGGACTGAGGACTCAGGGCTGGGTAAGAAAAAAATGCTTAGTCCTGAGCACTAAGCACTCAGCACTGAAAAAAGGACTGAGTGCTTAGAAATGAGGAGAGCCCCGGGAACGGGGCTCTTTTTTTCTTGGTGCTTAGTCCTAAGACCTCAGTCCTCAGCACTGAGTACTCATCGAATCACATGGACGTCGAGTAGTTCGGTGCTTCCTTGGTGATGGTGACGTCATGGGGATGGCTTTCCCTCAGTCCTGCGGAGGTGATGCGCACGAAGGAGGTTTTTGTTTTCAGTTCACCGATGGAACCGACACCGCAATATCCCATGGCCGATTTCAGTCCGCCGATCAGCTGGTAGACAACTTCATCGAGCCTGCCTTTAGAGGGGATTCGTCCTTCGATGCCTTCAGGGACATATTTTTTCGATTCGCTCACATCCTGGAAATAGCGGTCGCTGCTGCCTTCCGGTTCGGACATGGCGCCGAGTGAGCCCATGCCGCGGTAGGTCTTGAACCTTCTTCCTTCATAAAGGACGGTTTCGCCTGGGCTTTCATCGGTTCCGGCGAAAATGCTTCCCATCATGACGGAGTCGGCGCCGGCAGCGATTGCCTTGGCGATGTCGCCGCTGTACTTGATTCCGCCGTCGGCGATGATCGGCGTTCCGGTTTTCGCGGCCTCTTCGGCGCAGTTAATGATTGCCGTGAGCTGCGGCATGCCGACGCCTGCAACGACGCGGGTCGTGCAGATGCTGCCCGGACCGATGCCGACCTTGACGCAGTCGGCACCTGCGGCAATAAGGTCACGGACGGCGTCGGCCGTTGCCACGTTGCCCGCGATGACCTGGAGGTCGGGATAAACTTTCTTGATCGAAGCGACCATGTCGATGACCGCCTTGCTGTGGCCGTGCGCGGTATCGACCGCAATGACGTCCACTTCGGCGTTCACGAGCGCTTTCACCCTGTCGAGGGTGTTTGAACGGATACCGACGGCAGCGCCTACCCGCAGATGTCCCTGGCTGTCTTTGCAGGCGTCGGGGAACTGCTTGCGCTTCTTGATGTCCTTGAAGGTGATCAGTCCGGTCAGGTTACCATCAACATCGGTGATGAGCAATTTTTCGATCTTGTTGTTGATCAGTATTTCCTCGGCTTGTTCAAGAGCTACATCCTCCCGGGCGGTAATGAGGTTCCTGCTGGTCATGATACTTGAAATCTTCGCGTTCAGGTCTGGTTTGATGCGAAGGTCCCTGTTTGTGACGATGCCCTTGAGCGTCATGCTGGTGTCACCTTCGAATTTCGGGCGGGCGATGACCGGGATGCCTGAGATGGAGTGTTTCAGCATCAGGTCCAGCGCGTCCTGCATGGTGGCGTCCTCATAGAGGGTGAAGGGATTGCGGATGATGCCGCTTTCGTAGCGTTTCACCCTTGCGACCTGCCTGGCCTGTTCCTCGATGGAGAGGTTCTTGTGGATAATGCCGATGCCGCCGGAACGGGCGAGCGCGATTGCGAGCCCGGACTCCGTGACCGTGTCCATCGCGGCGCTGACCAGCGGTATCTTCAGTTCGATCGTTTTCGTAAGCCGTGTCGCCGTCGTTGTTTCCTTCGGCAGAACAGATGAATAGGCAGGGATCAGCAGGACATCGTCAAAGGTCAGAGCTTCATAGATTACTTTAGTCATTGGCGGCAGGTTAAAGAATTACGGCGTGTTAGTTTTTGCCAATTTACAAAAAGTGAGCGTAGTATGACAACCATAATCGGCGTTAACTCCGGTACCGCTGGACGAAAAGAATTTGGCCGATTGCAATTTTCCTCTGTTCATG
This sequence comes from Chlorobiaceae bacterium, assembly GCA_013334565.1. Classification (GTDB taxonomy): domain Bacteria; phylum Bacteroidota; class Chlorobiia; order Chlorobiales; family Chlorobiaceae; genus Chlorobium. Next base: position 930 of record JAAXXI010000075.1, on the reverse strand, counting down.
ATGCAGAATGCGTTTTGAAAATGCAAAATAGAGTGTAAATTTAAGGCCTTTAACACGGAGAGGTCGCATAGTTGGTCTAGTGCGCTCGCCTGGAAAGCGGGTAGGGTGTAACAGCCCTCGAGGGTTCGAATCCCTCCCTCTCCGCCAGGGTTTATTCAGTGCTGAGGACTGAGGACTGGGTACTGGGAACTGGGAAGTACTGAGGACTTAGTGCTGAGGACTGAGGGGTGCCGGGTTTTGGAAAGTGGAAAGTGGGATCCGGTTGTCAGCTGCTATGTGCTATGTGTTAGGTATTAGCTGTTAAGTGCTCTGTGTTATTACGGCGATTGAAGCTGTCAGTCACGGTTGGTAATAATAGCCGGGATTTTGTCATTCAGAGCAAAGCGAAGAATCCATAAAGGATGCAGTAAGGAGATGGATGCTTCATTTCATTTCGTTCAGACTTGTTGTTACCGGAGGAAAAAGAACGAAAGAGAGAGCTTCCGGGCCGGGTATCCAGATGGAAAATGTTGTCTGAAAGGGTGATATTTTTCTGGCATTTATCCCCGGATTCGCTATCTTTCGACCCTGTTCTTTACATACTGGAGGATTAGCCTAATTGGTAAGGCAGCAGTCTTGAAAACTGCCGGGTTCACGCCCATGGGGGTTCGAGTCCCTCATCCTCCGCCCAGAAGAAATCCAGGAGAGGTGGCCGAGTGGCTGAAGGCACCGGTTTGCTAAACCGACGTAGTTCGTATAGAGCTACCGAGGGTTCGAATCCCTCCCTCTCCGCAACAAAGCCCTGCGCAAGCGGGGCTTTTTGCATTTCAGGGAGGGGTTCGAACCCGAGTATTTTCGCCGGGGTATGTTCAGTGCTGAGGACTGAGGACTGAGGACTGAGGACTGAGGACTGAGGACTGAGGACTGAGGACTGAGGACTGAGGACTGAGG